>JALZOM010000112.1 GCA_030913945.1 Actinomycetota bacterium | reverse complement strand
TTGATGCTCGGCCCGCCTGGCTCTGGAAAGACAATGCTAGCGCGCACTCTCCCCGGGATTCTTCCTCCGATGACACCCGATGAGTCGCTGGAAGTGACGCGGATCTATTCAGTTGCCGGCCTGCTCGGGCCAAGTTCCGGAGCCATCACCCAGCGCCCGTTTCGGATGCCACACCACCACATATCGATGTCGGGCATCATCGGCGGAGGCACCGGCCTTGCCCGGCCGGGCGAGGCAAGCTTGGCGCATCAAGGGGTCCTCTTTCTTGATGAGCTCACCCTTTACCGTCGCGACGCGCTGGATACGCTGCGCGCGCCACTTGAAGAGGGCGTCGTGCGCATCGCTCGAAGCGATGGAGCCGTGGTTCTTCCATGCCGCATATCCCTGGTGGCAGCCGCCAACCCGTGTCCCTGCGGGCATCGCATGGACGGGCCCTCCGCATGCAGGTGTTCGCCACTGCAGATCTACAACTATGAAAGTCGCCTCTCGGGCCCCCTCGTCGACCGGATGGACCTGCAGGTCCTTTTGTCGCGCTTGGGTCGAGCCGAGCTTCTCGACTCCTCTACTCAAGAAACGAGTGCGGTTGTTCGTGCGCGAGTTGCGTCTGCACGGTGCATACAACTTCAGCGCTACGGGTCATCCCTCGTGTCGAACGCATCTGCGACCAGGTCACAGTTCGAGGGCGCCATTTCCCTCTCGCCACGGATCAAGACGTTGCTCTCATATGCCATTGAAGACCGTCGAACTCAGCTGACGGGTCGTGGACTTGCAAGGGCGCTTCGGGTTGCGAGAACGATCGCCGACCTCGCGTTGGAGGAGATCGTGCTCGAGGAACATGTTGGAGAAGCTCTTCAGATCCGAATGAGCCGGGAAGCATCGGAGGTGGTCGCATGAGCCTCCCCGCGCAAGCCGATTTACACGGCTCTCCTCTTGCCCAGCAGCGAGTTATTCGGCCTCAAGATGATGAGTGGCCTCACGCCCTGAACGAACTGGGTCGTCATCGCCCGCCCGAACTGGTCCACGCCATGGGCCGCCGTCTTCCCGACCCTCGAGGTTCGATCGCGATAGTCGGGACTCGCCGTCCCACCGCCGCCGGATTGCAGGCGACGCGCCAGATGGCTCGTGCATGTGCGGAGGCCGGGTTTGCAGTCATCTCAGGAATAGCCGTTGGGGTTGACGCCGCCGCGCACGATGAGACGTTGCGCGCCGACGGACACACGGTTGCGGTGCTGGGATGCGGGCTCGATGTTGATTATCCGGCTAGGAACAAACGCCTAAAGGGCCAACTGGTGCAGCGCGGAACGTTGGTGTCGGAGTACTCAAACGGAGAGCAACCCTATCCAGCTCACTTTCCGGAACGGAACAGGATCGTCGTTGGTCTCGCTCGAGCGGTCCTAGTGGTCGAGGGTGGGCTGAAGAGCGGCGCTCTCATCACGGCGCGCCTCGCACTGGATGCTGATCGATCGATCTTTGCCGTTCCCGGAAGCATGCGCAATGCGATGGCCGCTGGTCCTAACGAACTCATCCGGACCGGCCAAGCGGCGCTAGTCACCGACCCCAGCCACATCTTCGATGAGCTTGCGCCGGGACTGGTCTGGCAGGAGCGGGTCGACCGATTGGATCCCAAGGCGCCTGCGCTCGAAGCGGAGGAGATAGAAGTGCTCGGTCTTCTGGACGACGTCCCCGTGACGTTGGACCATATCGCTCAATGCCTGGGGCAACCGCTCGGGCGGACGACGCTGGCATTGTCGCGACTCGAGGTGCGGGGGCTGATCATTCGACGACGGATGGGCTACGAGATAACCGAGGCCGGCGGGCGGGTTCGCTCACTCCTCTAGTCTTTGTCGACGTCGAGTTGTTCTCTCGTGACCGCCAAAGACGTGGTGCACGTGGTGCACATGGTGCATGCACCCCGTGCACCCCATGCACCCCGTGCACCGCATGCACCGCGTGCACCGCGTGCACCGCATGCACCGCGTGCACCCCATGCACCCCATGCACCCCATGCACCGCATGCACCCCGTGCACCGCATGCACCCCGTGCACCCCATGCACCCCGCCCTGCGAGTAACAGGATGACGGCGAGGCAGGATGGCGAGAAGGCCAAAAAAGGATTCCGAGCACTGATCGCCGAGGTGCCGATCGCCGAGGTGCCGACTGGTGGGGAGCGGCTGGCGAGGGTGGCAAAGTTGCCCACAGCCGGCAAGGCCACAAAGAGAAAGGGACCCGGGGAGGGTCCCTTTCCGAACTTCGGCACTCTGACCCCGAAGGGCTGCGACGAAGGGGGGGGAGAATCTCGTCGCTCGACATTCTTCGACGCTTCGTTCCGTCTTCCTGCTCGACGCGCCGATATCTCGAAGGGCAGGGATCGACTGGGGACCTCGCCGGGCCATCGTCGGGACCGCCGCCCCGCTGGGCTGGTCCGGGACCTCGCTGGGGCTGGGCCGGGGCCCCTACCGTGGCCTGGGACCTCGTTGGGGCTGGTCCGAGGCCCCTGCCGAGGCCGCGCCGGGCCCGCGGTCGTTGACACGCCTGAGGATTGAGGGACATCCTTACCGCACGACCGGTCACACCCATGTTGAGGGGCACAGGGATCTAATGCCACATGACCCGACCATTCAGGCGGCATCCGGCGCATTCGAGCGCTCGCTGAGTGCTGAACGGAACCTGTCGGGTCACACGACCCAGGCCTATCGCGCCGACCTCATCCAGTTCGCGGAATGGGCTCGCAGGGGCGGGGTCGAGAACCTTGCCGCTATCGACCGTCGACTCCTTCGCCGCTACCTGGCCTATCTATCCCAACTGGGATATGCACGACGTTCGGTCGCCCGTAAGGCCAGCGCCGTACGATCGCTCCTGCGGTGGGCCGTCGACCACGATCTGATCGGTGCTAGTCCCGCCGAAGACCTGCCGGCACCGAAGCTCGACCGACCCCTCCCGCGCGTCCTGAAGGCGGCCGATGCGAGCCGGCTGTGCGAGACGCCTCCGGATGACGACGCGACCGGGCTGCGCGACCGGGCCATCCTGGAGCTCCTCTACGGAGCCGGGCTGCGTGTGGCCGAGCTCTGCTCTATCGACCTGGAGGATGTGGACCTCCGGGGCCGAACAATTAGGGTCATGGGGAAGGGGCGCAAGCAGCGACAGATGCCGATCGGCGAACCGGCAGCGAGGGCGGTCGAGACGTACCTCGAAGGATCGCGGGCCGAGCTTCTGGAGCGCCGGGTCGACGCGCAACTGGTTCCCCATGCCGAAACGGCCGAAGCGGTCGAAACCGCCCAAGAGGCGCATGGCGGGGTCGAGAACGCCTTGTTCGTGAACCGCAGGGGAAGACGGATCGGCCCACGTTCCGTGCGATCGATGCTCACGAAATACCTCGCCGCCGGGGGGGAACGACACGCGAGTCCCCACGCTCTGCGACACTCATTCGCGACCCACCTGCTCGATGGCGGCGCGGATCTGCGATCCGTGCAGGAGCTTCTGGGTCATGAGAGTCTCGCTACGACGCAGATCTACACGCACGTCTCGACGGAACGCCTGAGGACTGTTTATGAGCAAAGCCATCCCAGAGCCTGACCCGAGGCCCCAGCCTCGAACTCGTCGCGGTGAATCAGATGCGACCGACGACAGCGTCCTGGAGGCGTGGACCGAATACAAGTCCAACGGTTCCCCGGGGGCCCGCGACGCACTCATCCTGAACTTCTCACCTCTCGTGAAGTACGTGGCCGGCCGGGTGGCGGTGGGGCTTCCGGCGAACATCGAGCAGGCCGACCTGATCTCGTACGGCATCTTCGGGCTGATAGATGCGATCGACAAGTACGAACCGGACCGCGGGATCAAGTTCGAGACCTACGCGATCAGCCGGATCCGCGGAGCCATCATCGACGAGCTACGGGCCATCGACTGGGTGCCCCGCTCGGTTCGGTTCAAAGCGCGGGAGGTCGAGAAGGCGTATACGGCTCTCGAGAACAAGCTGAAGCGACCTCCGTCGGACGCCGAGATCGCCGAAGAGATGGGGATCTCGTCCGACGCCCTCAATGCGATCTACACGCAGCTGTCCACCGTCTCATTGGTGGCGCTCGACGAACTGATGTCGGTCGAGGGCGACAAGGGGGACCGCTTGTCGCTCGTCGAGACGCTCGAGGACACGAAGACCGCAGGGCCGGTGGACACGGTCGAAGCCGAGGAGATGAAGCAGATCCTCGCCGGCGCCATCAACCGGTTGCCCGAGCGAGAGAAGATCGTCATCACGCTCTATTACTACGAGGGACTGACCCTCGCCGAGATCGGGACGGTGCTGGGCGTCACTGAGTCACGGATCTGCCAGATGCATACGAAAGCCGTCCTGGCCCTGCGCGGAAAGATCGTCGAGGCCACGCACGGCGACTAGGGTCCCGCAGCCGCGTTTCTCCTCGCTCCGAGCGCCCGGAGCTCCGAGTCGTCCGGCTCCACGCCTGGTGTAACCTCTTGGGGCTTCAAAAATTCACACGCTCGTCTCCCGCAGCGCACCGCTAGGTTCGCCGCGGGTTTCGGTCCCCGTACCAACGGGGTTTGACGGGCGGAGGAGTCCGGTCCCGTGGGCCGGCATAACCGGAGGAGGAACGACCATGCCGGTCGTCACGATGCGGCAGTTGCTGGAGGCTGGGGTGCATTTCGGCCACCAGACTCGCCGCTGGAACCCGAAGATGAAGAGGTTCATCTTCACAGAGCGCAACGGGATCTACATCCTCGACCTGCATCAGACGATGTCCGGGATCGAGGACTCCTACAAGTTCGTACGAGACCTCGTAGCGGGCGGCGGGCAGATCCTGTTCGTAGCAACGAAGAAACAGCTTCAGGACATCCTCGAGGAACAGGCGAAACGGTCGGGGATGCCCTTCGTGAACTTCCGCTGGCTCGGCGGCATGCTGACGAACTTCCGCACGATGCACGATCGCATCAAGCGCATGCGTGAGCTCGAGGAGATGGTCAACTCCGACGCCCTCGATAGCCTCCCCAAGAAAGAGCGACTGCGTCTGACGCGGCAGTACGAGAAGCTCGCACGGAACCTGAGCGGCATCAAGGACCTTGACAGGCTGCCGCAGGCGATCTACATACTCGATACGAAGAAGGAAGAGATCGCCGTTCGCGAAGCACGCAAGCTGGGTATCCCCATCGTTGCGGTGTTGGATACCAACTGCGATCCTGACGACGTCGACTATGCGATCGCCGGGAACGACGACGCGATCCGCTCGGGTCAGCTTCTCACCCGGATCATCGCCGACGCCGCGATCGAAGGAAAGAGCATGCGGCCCGATCAGGGCGACCAGCCCGCCGCTGTGGCGACGGAGCCCGAGCCCGAAGTCCTTCCCGGCGCGGCCGCTCAGCCCAAAGCCGAATGGGAGCTGCAGCTCGAAGCCGAGGAAGAGGCGACGCGCGACACACCGAACGGCAAGGCGGCGGAATCCTCGGACACCGCTCCCGCCCCGGACGCCGCCACCGCCCCGAACACCGCGACCGCACCGGAGCCTGCCACCGCGCCGGAGCCTGCGGCCGCAGCGGAGCCCGCACCGGCGGAGCCCGCGACCAAGTCGTAGGCGGACGATCGAAGACGAGACGACGAACGACCTAATGGAGGCAAGACGATGGCTGACATCAACGCAAAAGACGTAAAGGCGCTGCGGGATACAACCGGCGCAGGGATGATGGATTGCAAGAAGGCGCTGACGGAGGCCGGTGGGGATCTCGAGGCAGCCAAGCGGATCTTGCGCGAGAAGGGCCTGGCCGATGCCGCGAAGCGCACTGGGCGGTCGGCGTCCGAGGGGATCGTCTACACCTACCTGCACCGCCCCGACCCGAACTACCCGCCCAAGCTAGGCGTCCTCGTGGAGCTGAACTGCGAGACCGACTTCGTTGCGAAGACCGAAGGGTTCGAGCGTGTGGCCAAAGACATCGCGATGCACATCTCGTTCGCGGACCCGTCGTGGACGACGCGCGACCAGGTCCCCCAGCAGGTCATCGACGAGGAGTCGGCCATCTACGCCAAGCAGGCGAAGGATTCCGGCAAGCCCGAACAGGTGATCGAGAAGATCGTGAGCGGCAAGCTCGAATCTTTCTACAAGGAGACCGTGCTCCTGGACCAGGAATGGATCCAGGACAAGAGCAAGACGATCGCCACTTTGATCGACGAGGCGAAAGCGTCGATGAGCGAGAACATCTCGATCGGAAGCTTCTGCCGCATCCGAGTGGGCGAGGGGACCAAGGCCTAGCCGCATATGTCCGATGACCTGAGGGCGACGCCGAAGTTCAGGAGGGTCCTACTCAAGCTGTCCGGCGAGGCGTTCGCGGACCCGCAGCAGGGCTTCGGCATCGACCCGAGGATCGTCGCTTCGATCGCGCGGCAGGTTGCCGAGGCCCAGAACCTGGGGACCGAGCTCGGCGTCACAGTGGGAGGCGGGAACATCATCCGCGGCCTCTCTGCGTCGGCTCAGGGGACGGACCGCACCACCGCCGACTACATGGGGATGCTTGCGACCGTCATCAATGCGCTGGCATTGCAGGATGCCCTCGAGAAAGAGGGGGTGCAGACGCGCGTCTTGAGCGCGATCTGGATGCAAGAGATAGCGGAGCCCTACATCAGGCGTCGCGCTATCCGCCACCTCGAGAAGGGACGCGTGGTGATCCTGGCCGGCGGAACCGGTAACCCTTACTTCTCGACGGACACGACGGCCGCACTGCGCGCCCTCGAGATGAACGCCGACGCCATCCTCAAGGGAACGCGCGTCGACGGCGTCTACGATTCGGACCCGCTCGTGAACCCGGACGCGCAGATGTTCCATTCGCTCGATTACATAGAGGTTCTTAATCGTGGGCTGAAGGTTATGGACTCGACGGCCATCTCCTTGTGTATGGACAACCGATTGCCGATCATCGTCTTCAACCTCAAGCCCGGAAACGTCGTGAGGGTTCTCTCGGGCGAAGAAGTCGGAACCCTCGTGCATTCCGAGTCGACCGCGTAGAAGGGAAAGCGATGGCGGATAGCAAAGAGGGGACCCTCAGAGAAGCCGACGAAAAGATGAAGAAGGCTGTCTCGGTCAACCTCGAGGATCTGTCGACGATCCGCTCCGGGAGGGCCAGCCCTTCACTGTTGAACCGGATCGTCGTCGACTACTACGGGACGAAGGTTCCGCTCAACCAGATCGCCAACCTCTCGGTGCCCGAACCGCGGATGTTGATGATCACCCCCTACGATCCGAACTCCCTGAGCGCCCTCGAAAAGGCCATCCAGTCCTCGGACCTCGGTCTCACGCCCAACAGTGACGGGTCGGTCATCCGCCTGGTGTTTCCCCAACTAACAGAGGAGCGCCGCATGGAACTCATCCGTCTGGCGCACACGCGCGCCGAGGAAGGGCGCGTGGCGATCCGCGCGATACGCAGGCACGCGAAGCAGGAGCTCGAGAAGATGAAGAAGGACGGAACGATGTCCGAGGACGAGGAACGCGGTGCAGAGGGGGCGCTCCAGAAGCTGACCGACAAGCATGTTGTCGAGGTCGATGAGAATCTGGAGCGCAAAGAGAAGGAATTGTCAGAGGTTTAGGCCGGACAAGAGGAGCCACCATGGCGGAGGCGGCGCGCCCGCTCCCGACCGACGAGCCGCACAACGAGAACGAGCCGATCCCCACCGGGGGCCGCTCTCTCAAGCAGGCGGTGGTCACGGCGCTGATCCTGGTCGGGCTCATCGGCACCGCCTACCTCGTGGGGACGGCGGCTTTCTTCGCTCTTGCCTTCACCGTTGTGATGCTGGCGTTGTTCGAGTTCCTCGACGGACTCCGCCAGGCGAGCCACGCTCCGAACACGCCCTTCATCCTGCTCTGCGGGGCCACGATGTTGACCGTTGCGTATCTGGAACGGCCCGCCTACTACTCGATCGTTCTCGCGGTGGCGACCTTCGGTGGCTTCACCCTCGCTCTCTTGCCGGGCAAGGCGCGAGCGGCGGGGAGCGATGTCGCATGGGGTGTTCTGGGCCTCGCGTGGATCGCCGGCGGCGGCGCGGCCGCCGTTTCCATCCTCATGTTGGAACCGGGTGGGATGGCGTTGCTCATCGCGACCGTCCTGACGGTGGCGGGTGACGACGTCGCCGCCTATTTCGTCGGCACCCGCTTCGGACGTCACAAGATGGCCCCCTCGATATCACCGGCGAAATCCTGGGAGGGCTTCGCGGGAGGAGTCGTGGGGGCTCTGCTGGCCGGCGCGTTGTTCGGCTGGCTTCTCAACGAACTCAACGTGGTGGAGGGCGTGGCGCTCGGCGCTATAGCGAGCATCACCGTGCCCCTCGGTGACCTCGTGGAGTCGCGTTTCAAACGAGAGATCGGGATAAAGGACTCGGGGCGCCTGCTGCCGGGACACGGTGGGTTCCTCGATCGATTGGACGCGATCCTCTTTACGGTGCCGGCGGCGTTCATCTTCCTGCGTTTCGTCGTCTTTTAGCCACAGATGCCCTCGCGCAGACGCGTCGTCATCCTGGGATCGACCGGGTCGATCGGAACGCAGGCGATCGAGGTCATGGCGTCACACCCCGACAGGTTCGAGGTAGTTGGACTCATTTCGGGTTCGAACGAAGACTTCCTTCGCCGCCAGGCGGCAGATCTTCATGTCGAACATGTGGGCCTCGGCGCCCAAGCCGCGTTGGACCTGGCGCGCCTGCCCGACGCCGACGTGGTGCTGAACGCGATCGTGGGGGCCGCCGGGCTCAGGGCCTCGATCGCCGCGCTCGAGGCCGGGAAGACGCTCGCGCTCGCGAACAAGGAGAGCCTCGTCGCGGGCGGTGCGGCCTGCGCCGGCGCAGCGATACGCGGTGGCGGCCGTATCGTTCCGGTCGATTCGGAGCATGCGGCTCTCGCGCAATGTTTGCGAGGCTTCGAAAGGGAGGCGGTGGCGCGCATCGTGCTTACGGCTTCCGGCGGTCCGTTCCGAACGCGCGCCGATCTCTCCGGCGTGACTCCGGAGGAGGCGCTCGCTCATCCAACGTGGTCGATGGGACCGAAGATCACCGTCGATTCGGCCACCCTCATGAACAAGGCGCTCGAGGTGATCGAGGCACATCACCTGTTCGGCTTCGACTTCTCTGACATCGGAGTCGTCGTTCATCCGCAGAGCATCGTGCATGGTCTCGTCGAATTGGTGGACGGATCGACCGTCCTCCAGGCGGCGCCGACGGACATGCGAATCCCGATCCTGGGCGCCCTCTCGGCGCCCGACATAGTTTCCGCCGAACACGTGCCGGTCGACCTCGCCGCCCTGGGGGAACTGCGCTTCGAGCCCGTCGACCACGAACGTTTTCCCGCCCTCGACCTCGCTTATCGCGCGGGAACCGCCGGGGGTACCTATCCATGCGCCCTGAACGCGGCGAACGAAGTCGCCGTTCAGGCGTTCCTCGAGCGCTCGATCCCGTTCAACGCCATCCCGGCCATAGTCGAAACCGTCCTCGACCGGCATGAAGGCGGCGAGTCGAACGAGCTGGATGCGGTGCTGGAAGCAGACGAACGCGCCCGAACGGCGGCTCACGTTCTAATAGAGGAGGCTCCGTCGGCCGATAAGTCTGGAAATGGGTAACCACAAGAAAGCGTTAGGAATGAAGTTGTGAGCTTAGGCATCTGGCTTTTCATCCTCGCCCTGCTGGTCGTCATCATGATCCATGAGGCCGGCCACTTCGTCACGGCCAAACTCTTTAATTTCAAAGCAACGAAGTTCTTCTTGGGCTTCGGTCCCACCTTGTGGTCGTTCACGAAAGGCGAGACCGAGTACGGGGTGAAGGCCATCCCCGCAGGCGGCTTCGTGAAGATCGTCGGCATGAACCCCTACGAGGAAGTGTCGCCCGAGGACCGGGCCCGCTCCTACGAGAACAAACCCTCGTGGCAGCGCGCCATCGTGCTCGTGGCGGGGTCGGCTACACACTGGGTGGTCGCGTTCCTGCTGTTGCTGTTCGCAGCGCTTGCGATCGGATTTCCGGCGGGACTGAGCAACCGGCTCGAGGCGGTTACCGCGGACAGCGCCGCGGACGAAGGTGGGCTTTTCGCCGGGGACGAGATCGTCGCCGTGGATGGCACCGAAACGCAATCTTGGAACGTGATCCGCGAGTTCATACGCGATCACGGGGGAGAACGTGCCGAGTTCACCGTCCTGCGCGACGGCGAGAGGCGTACCTTCACGACGACCCTGTCGCGCGGCATCTCCAACGAGGACGGCTTGATCGTCGATGAAGCCGAGCCCGGAGAGCAGCTCCGCCCCTTGAAGGAGGGCGAGGAGGTCGTCGGGTTCTTCGGAGTGGAGCCGTCGATCCGTTACGAGACGGAACCGCTCCCCCAGGCGATCGGAACCGCGGCCGTTTACACGGGTCGTGCCACCGTGGAGGCCGTCAAGGGCGTCGGCGACGTGGGAAGCATGATCTTCGGCGGCCGGCTCATCGACGCTCTCACGGGCGAAGGCACGCGCGAGGCCGACGGCGAGAGTCCGGTGGGGGTTGTCGGCGCGAGCCGGATCGCCAGCGAGATCGTTGCGAGCGGGCAGTACCTGAACTTCATCGGCTTCATCGTGAGCTTCACGATCTTCATCGGACTGATGAACCTGCTGCCGCTCCCGCCCCTGGACGGTGGGCACCTGGCGGTTGTCGCCTGGGAATCGGTCACGGGGCGCAAGGTGGACGTGCGCAAGCTGATCCCCGTCGCCGCCGCCGTCATCTCGTTCTTCGTGATCATCTTCATCGCGGTGCTGTACCTCGACATCGCTCGTCCCATCAAGGTGCCGTTCTAGGCGGCGGCTTCGGGCCTAGAGGTCGAGAGACCCCGGCCCCCCTACACTGAAAGTCATGTACGAGAAACGTAAGAGCAGACGCATCTATGTCGGAAAGGTCGCGGTCGGCGGCGGTGCCCCCGTGTCGATCCAGTCCATGACCGTCACGAAGACCGACAACGTCGAGGCGACATTGATCCAGGTGCACGAACTGGCCACGCAGGGGGCCGACATCGTGCGCGTCGCAGTACCTCACGAAGCCGACGCGCTGGCGCTGCCCACGATCGTGGAACAGGGCGGGGTGCCGATCATCGCCGACATCCATTTTTCCGTCCGGCTGGCGATGCTCGCGATCGAGGCGGGGGTTCATGGGCTCCGGCTCAACCCCGGCAACATGCGCAACCCGGCTCACATCAAAGAGGTGGCCGACGCGGCCAAGGAGCGCAACATCCCCATCCGCATCGGAGTCAACGCCGGGTCCCTCGACAAGAAACTCGTTGCGAAGTACGGACGGCCCACCGCCGAGGCCCTCGTCGAAAGCGCCCTGTACGAGATCGGGCTACTCGAGGAACACGGATTCCGGGACATCAAGGTGTCCGTGAAGCATCAGAACGTCCCGGAGATGATCGCCGCATACCGACAGCTCGCGGAGCTGACGGACGTTCCACTGCATCTCGGCGTTACGGAGGCCGGCACCCCCAAGCAGGGGGTCGTGAAGTCCGCGATCGGCCTCGGCACGCTTCTCGCGGAGGGGATCGGGGACACCATCAGGGTCTCGCTCACCGCCGAACCGGTCGAGGAGGTCAAGCTGGGCAAGCAGATCCTCCAGATCCTCGGACTCCGCGAGGTCGGCTTCGATCTGGTCGCCTGCCCCTCCTGCGGACGGGCCGAGCTCGACGTGTTCAAGCTGGCGAACGAGGTTGAGGCGGCTATCGAGAAGATGGATCTCCCCCCGATGCAGATCGCGGTCATGGGATGTGAGGTGAACGGGCCCGGCGAGGCCCGGGACGCCGATATCGGGATAGCGGCGGGCCCGGGTCGCGGCCTTCTGTTCGCCAAAGGGAAGCAGATCGGGTGGGTGCCGCACGACAAGCTGGTCGAGGCGCTACTCGAGCAGGCGCAGAAGGTCGCCGACGAGATCAGGGCCACAGGTGGGTCCGAGAAAGGCGACGTTCAGGTGCTGAAGGGAGCCGGTCGCCGCCAGGCCCTCATGCCGATCGGGATGACCCCGACCGACGAGGCTTAGCGCTCTATCTGCGGCCGGCGTTGGGGCGCTTGCCGTGGTTCGCTTTGTTCTTCCGCTTCGTGCGCCGCTTGCGTGCTCGCTTGGCCATTGACGCCCTTTCGTCTTTCGTCCTCGTGCCCACGGGGTTGGGCTGACGCTTTCTTAACATGCTTTCAGGTGCACCAACCCCCTGTGCTAAACTCAAAAAGCCGCTCTGAGCAGGGGTTTCGCTGTTGCCCGGGCGGTGGGACCGAGGCTTAGGTTAAAGCCCCTCTAGCGAGGGGCTTGTTCTTTGAAGGAGACGTGGCATGGGGGCGCTCGAGGAGGTCATCGACCTCGCAGAGGCCGTGGCGCGCCGCCGCTCCCTTCGTCTCTGGGACGTCGAGCTGGGAGGCCAGCCGGGCCGCACGATCGTCCGCGTGTTCGTGGACGGAGAGGAGGGCGCCGTGGATCTCGACACAGTCGCGCTCGTCTCCAACGAGATCTCGCGGGGTCTCGACCTACGCGACCCGATCCCCGGCCGGTACACGCTCGAAGTCTCATCCCCGGGGTTGGAACGAACCTTGCGACGCCCGGATCATTTCGCCCGCTCCGTCGGTCGGACCGTCGTGGTCAAGACGAGGGAGAAGCTGGTCGGCGACAGCCACCGGATCGAAGGGGTGATCGTGGGGGCCGAGGAGGCCGTGGTTGTGATCGCAGCGGCCGACCGGGAAGTGGACGTGCCGTACGACTCGATCAGATCGGCAAGAACGGTATTCGAATGGAGTTGACATGAAGATCCCAATGGACTCGCTGCGCGACGTCGTCAGGGAGCGAGGCATAGCGGAGGAAGCGCTCGTTGAGGCCATGGAGAGAGGCCTGGCGTCCGCTTACCTACGCATGACCAACGCCGACGACACTCGGCGAGCCCGTGCGATCATCGATCCCGAGACGGGCGACATCACTGTGTTCGCACAGGACGTCGAGCTCGAAGACGATGGCGACGACTACACCGTTTTGAAGGAATGGGAGGACACTCCCGGTGACTTCGGACGCATCGCCGCCCAGACGTTCAAGCAGGTCATCCTGCAGAGCCTGCGCGAGGCGGAGCGCGACCAGACGTTCGGCGAGTACTCCGGTCGCGAGGGCGACATCGTCACGGGGATCGTGCAGCAGCAGGACCATCGGTACACGATCCTCGATCTCGGAAAGACCGAAGCCCTCATGCCTCCCGCCGAGCAGATCCCTCACGAGCGCTACGAACACGGGATGCGCCTCAAGGCCTACATCGTCGAGGTTCGAAAGTCTGCGCGCGGCCCACAGATCATCGTGTCCCGAACCCACCCGGGGCTGATCAAGAGGCTCTTCGAGCTCGAGGTTCCGGAGATCCTCGACGGTGTGGTCGAGATCCGGGCCGTCGCGCGCGAACCGGGACACCGGTCGAAGATCGCCGTGGTGTCGCTCGATCGGAACGTCGACCCCGTCGGCGCATGTGTCGGCTCCAAGGGTTCGCGCGTCCGCATGGTCATGAACGAGTTGCGCGGCGAAAAGATCGACATCATCAAGTGGACGGAGGCGGTTGAAGAGTTCGTTGCCAATGCACTGTCGCCGGCCAAGGTGAAAGAGGTGCGCATCCAAGATGCGGGCCAGACGGCTCTCGTCATCGTGCCGGACTATCAGCTGTCGCTCGCGATCGGCAAAGAGGGTCAGAACGCCCGACTTGCAGCGCGACTAACGGGCCTGCGGGTCGACATCAAGTCCGAGTCTCAGATCAGGGCCGGCGAGGAAGCCGCGGCTCGCTCGGCGGCTCAGGCCGACGCTGCGACCGAAGGGTCCGCCGCCGAGGACGCGCCGGAGGCCGCGGAACCAGCCGAAGCGGCGCCCGCGGGGCAGGAACCCGCGGCCGCAGCCGACGAGGTCGTCGTTGCGGAAGAGGAGGCGAAGTCCTAAAGCCTCCGGTGGGCGCCGGGACTAAGATGGGCGACGCTCCGATCCGGACCTGTGCCGGTTGCCGGCGCAGGCGCCCGCAGCCCGAGCTTATCCGGGTGGTCCGGGGGCCGGATGGGGTCGTGAGTCTGGATCACGACGACGCCGTTCGGGCAGCATCGGGAGCGTCCGTCACCGGGCGGGCTCCCGGCCGAG
>JALZOM010000106.1 GCA_030913945.1 Actinomycetota bacterium | reverse complement strand
CCCACAAGGTCTGGACGACGTTAGGTCTGTGGCTGCCAGGGCTCGGTCAGGCCGACGAAGTTTCCGGCCGGGTCCTCGAAATGCGCGACCTTCGGACCGCCGGGAACATCCATCGGAGGGTTGATCGTCTTGCCGCCGAGGCTCTCGATCTTGGCCAGCGCGGCGTCGAGATCGTCGACCTGGACGTAGAAGGTCAGGTGCTGGCCGCTGCCCTCGGGGGGCGCCTGGCCGATGCCGCCGTTGATGCCGTCGCCGCCGTTGTCCACCATCCCGTAACCCATCGGGTTATCGGCGTCGATCTTCCATCCAAACGCATCCCCGTAGAAACCGATGAGCTTGGGTCCGTCGGGGCCGATGGCCTCGAAATGAACGACTGGATTGGGCATGCCGTCCTCCTCGTGTTGGGTGCCCTCAGTACTACTACATCCAAGGCGGGCCCCTATCGCGACCCCTTTGTGGACTTCAAGGCATCGGTCAGGCCGTTCACGGCGTTCGTTAGGCCGAAGCCCTTGGCTAGCGGATGGACCGACTCGTGCGGATTACCGCGTGGGCGCGTCAGGTCCTCGTCCGGGAGGGGGAGGTCGGTTGCGATCGTCACGACCTGGACGGCTCGACGGAGATAGTCGAGGTCGGCGCGAACCTTCTGCATCACGACCCCCTGCCGTTGCATGTCCGCTGCGGCCTCCAGGATCGCTTCGAGACTCCCGTACTTCGTCACCAGAGAAGCGGCGATCTTCTCGCCGATGCCACGGACGCCGGGGAGGCCGTCGGATGAATCGCCGCGCAGCACGGCGTAATCGAGGTACGCCCCCCCGGGGATGCCGAACTTCTTCTGGATGAAACCCTCATCCACCCGATCGACGACGCTCACGCCCCGCTTCGGATACAGCACCCACACATCCGGGTCCCGCACGAGCTGAAACAGATCCCGATCCCCCGACACGATCGCCACCGGCCCCGGTGCGCGCGCCGTCAAGGTTCCGATGACGTCCTCCGCTTCGTAGTCCGGGTGGCCGATGACCTGGATCCCACAGAGCGCGAGCAACCCATAGATGATCGCCACCTGCCTAGAGACCTCGGCGTCCGTCTGCTGCTGCAGACTTCCCGCTTCCGTGCGATGCGTCTTGTACGTTTCGATGAGTTCCACTCGCCACTCGGGGCGCCAGTTCTCGTCGGCCGCGCAGCACATGCGATCGGGATCGTGGTCCTGGATGAGGCGGGCCATCATCCTCAAGAATCCATGGGCGGCGTTGACGGGTGTGCCATCGGGGGCCCTCACGGTATCGGGTGTTGAGAAGAACGCCCGGTAGATCAGGCTCGGTGCGTCAACCAGGAGCGTGAGCTCGTCCGTCACTCGAAGTCCAGCTTGACGCCGACGAGACGAACCGGTCGGTCGAGCTCGAAACGATTTAGCGCGCGGGTTGCCGCATCGGCGATAGGTCCCGTCTCGGCCGACGTTCCCTCCAGACGCGCGCTTCTACTGTGCGTGAAGAACGGCGCGAACCGCACCTTGACCGTTACGCCGACCACGAGGCGGTCGGCCGAACGGGCGTGCTCCGCGAGCTCTCGGGACATGCGCGCTATCTCTGCTTCGATGACCGCGGGATCGTCGACGTTCTCGTCGAAAGTGAGCTCCATGCTCCGCGACCTCGCGCGCCGTGGCGCCGAGTTGATGGGGGACGAGTCCTCTCCGCGCGCCAGAGCTTTGAGCCAGGGGCCCGTGCGCGGTCCGAACTCCAGAGCCAGCACGTCCGGGTCGGCGTCGGCGAGCTCTCGCACCCTAGCGATGCCGATCCCTGCGAGCCTCCGCGCGCTCTTCTTCCCTACGCCCCAGAGCTCTCCGGTCGCTTTGGTGCCCATCACCTCGAACCATCGCGAGGCGGTCAGCAGGTAGATGCCTGCCGGCTTGGCGAAACCTGAAGCGGTCTTGGCCCGGAGCTTGTTGTCCCCGATGCCGATGGAGGCCGACAGGCCGGTGTCTTTCGATACAGCCTCCTGGATGGCGCGGGCCCCCGCCTCGGGATCACCCGGAACCTTAAGGAAGGCTTCGTCCCAACCCCACACCTCGAGGGCGTCGGTGAAGCGCCGGAGGACCTGCATGACCCCCTCGGATGCGGCCTCATACGCCTCGCGATCGACCGGGAGGAACACCGCCTCGGGGCATTTCCGTAGCGCGGTCCGCAAGGGCATGCCCGAATGGAGCCCGTAGCGACGAGCCTCGTAGCTGGCCGTTGACAACACGCCTCGTTTGGTGGGATCACCGCGACCTCCGACCGCGACTGGCTTGCCGCGCAACTCGGGGCGGCGAAGGATCTCCACGGCCGCACGAACTCGTCGAGGTCGACATGCAAGAAGTAACCGGACACTATGAGGACACCATACGAAGGAACGGAGCCCGCCCCGACGCGCGAGATGGTGGTTCCGGCGTGCCAAAGCCCCGCCTAGATCACCGGCTGCCAGTCTGCAGCGACCTCGAACTTGTTGGGTGTGTCCGTGAGCCGTTGTAACCGGTTCCCGTTCGTACGCATGCGGAAGAGATCGCTGTTCCCCTCCCCTCGCGAGCGAGTGAAAACAAACGAGCGGCCGTTAGGCGAATACTTTGCGTCGAACTCATCCGCGCTGGTGTTCGTGACCCGGTCCTTGCCGGAGCCGTCCGGATCCATCGTGAAGAGCTCGCAGTTCCCCTCGAAGCCACACCGGCTGTAGACGATCCTCGTTCCGGCCGGGTCCCATGAGGCCGATACGTCTGCGCGCCTCCGGTTGTGGGTGAGCTGCTTTTCGACCGTGCCGTCGGGGTGGATGGTGAAGACCTCGATATCGCCCCGTCTCGGCGCACGCTCGAAGACGATCAGGTTGTCAACGCTCCATTGGGGGGCGATCTCGTCCGCTCGCCCGGTATCGGTCACCCTGGCCTCATTCCCCGTCGTCAGGTTCCTCGTGAAGAGATCGCACTGGAAGCCACACTTCTGGTAGACGACCCGGTTGCCGTTCGGTCCGAAGGCGACTTGGAACTCGTCCTTGGTCGTGTTGCTGACTCTGGTCGGGTTGCTCCCGTCTGCGTCGCGCATGAAGAGATCGACCGTGCCGGCGTTATTGGTGCGCGAGTAGATGAACCTGCTCCCATCCGGATCCCAACTCGCGCCGAAGGCACTCCTTGGTCCGGTGAGCCGCTGAACGTCGGACCCATCCGGCTCCATGGACGCGATGAACGTCGGGGCTTCGAACGACCCGCGGTTAAAGATGATCCGGCCGTTGCCGCCCGGGAACGTTGCGCTCGATGCGATGGGCGTCACCAGCACCACGACGAGGGCGCCGATCGCCACGGAGAGAACCCTGGCCTTGCTACTCATCGTCCTGACCTCCCGCATAGTCGAAGTACTTATCTTCGAACGCAAGGGGAGGGCCAACAAGGCACTTCGAGCAGGTAATAATTCTCAGGCCAGCGCGGGCGCGGCCTGCTTCATCGCGCGACCCCCGATCCGCTTCCGCCGCTCCTGGTTCCTCGACGCAGGAGGATCTGAGCAGCAATCATGAAATCAAGGACTTCGGACTCTGCCCCACAGACGAGCCACCGCCCAGAAGCCGGCGCCGAGAGCCCCCAAGGGCACCAGCGCCCGCCCCAGCGACGCCCTCCCCGGCCCGGCTTCGACCACCCGGGCATCCAGGCGGCGGGCGAGGCCCTCGCCCGCCTTCTTCATCAAGAGGTCGTGATTCCACTCGAACAACCCGCGCAGGAGCGGTGCGCTCAGATTCATCCAGAGTAGAGTCGATCGGGTATCCCAGGTCATCTGCGAGTGAGTGGACCCATCCCCTGGATCCTTCAGTTCGACAATCCCCGTTCCCACCAGCTGACCGCGCGTCTTCATGACCAATCGTTCGGGCACTTGCTTCGATGTCACGCGCCCTTCAAGCACCACCCTGAAGGGCAAAAAGCTCTTGAAAACGAACTCGTAGGCCTCGGTTCCCGAAGAACTCGCGTCGTCGAGAAGCTTCACGTCCTCGAGACCCGGCCAGAAGAGTTGCCACCTGAGCGGGTCCCCGATGTATTCCCAGACGGCCCCGGGCGGCGCAGAGATCCTCCACGCGCTGACGAAGGAGTAGGCGGCCTCGAAACATGTGTATCACCGACAACGTTTCGACCATTTACTGGTCGTGCCGGGCGAAAAAGTCGGTCCACTCCTCGTCGCCGAGCTCCCAGCCGGGGGCAGGTACCTCCGTCATCCCGAAGACTCGGGTTGGCGCGGGGCGGAGGTCGGAGTGGGTATCGTGGTCGTTCGGGCTCGAGCTTGGGGGTGGGACATGCGGCGGATCTTCGTGATCTTCATCGTGGTCGGATTGTTCGTGGGTTCTCTATCGGTTGCAACCGCCGATCAAGGAACTCGGTTCAGGCCGGCCATCACCAGCACAGGCGGCGTACTTGCGACAGAATCGATCCAGGCCGCGCGCGTGGGACGCGACATCCTGAACGAAGGTGGTAACGCGGTCGACGCCGCCGTTGCCACGGTGTTCGCGATGAGCGTCACCCGCCCGCAGTCCTGTGGGATCGGCGGCGGGGGCTTCATGGTCTACCGAAGCGCGGGGGGAGCGACGGCAGCGCTCGATTTCCGCGAGACTGCGCCGGCGGCCATGACACCCACGTCTCTCTCCGGCGCCGGCATCAATAAGCAATTCACCGGCCACAGGACCGTCGGCGTACCCGGGACGGTTGCGGGGATGTTCGAAGCGCTCAACCGCTTCGGAACGATCTCGTGGGAGCAGGCGATCGAGTCGGCGGAGTCGCTGGCGCGCAACGGCATTGTCGTCGACGAAGCGTTGTCCGCCTCGATGGCCTCGAACCGCGAGCGGATCAGGATGTTTCCCGCGACCCGGGAGATCTACCTGGTGGGCGGCGAAAGCCCGTATCCACCGGGATCCGTACTCGTCCAGGAAGACCAGGCCGATTCACTCAGGCTCATCCTGGAACAGGGACCGAAGGCCTTCTACGAGGGCGAGATCGCAGAGCTCATCGCGGACGACATGGAAGAGAGCCGGCGCAACCCGGTGGCTCCCGGTGACGAGGGCCTCATGGTCGAGGAGGATCTGGCGAGTTACGAGGCGAAGTGGCGCACCCCGCTGGCCGGCAAGTATCGCGGCCGAGGGATCGTTGCGATGCCCCCGCCGACATCAGGTGGCATCGCATTGATAGAGATGCTGAACATCCTCGCGGGCTATGACGTTCGTTCGTGGGGCCATTCGAGCGCCGATCACTTCCATCACGTCGCGGAGGCCCAGAAGATCGCCTTCGCCGATCGTGGGCGATACGTCGCGGATCCCGACTACGAGAACGTGCCAACGCAGCAACTGATCAGCAAGTCCTACGCCGACCAGCGACGTCAGGAGATCGAGCGCTTCAGGGCGAAGACGTACGCTCCCGGCCAATTCAACACCGGGTCCCCGAGCGTGTCGGCGCGCAACGAAGCCGACCACAAAGGATCGACGACGCATATCTCGGTCATCGATAGGCAGGGGAACGCCGTCGCTCTCACGTGCACGATCGAGCAGGAGTTCGGGAGCGCGGTCGTGGCTCCCGGAACCGGCTTCTTGCTCAACAACGAGATGACCGACTTCGACGGCCCGGGAACCGCCAATGAGGCGGAGCCGGGCAAGCGACCGCGCTCGTCGATGAGCCCAACCATCGTCGTGCACCAGAAGAAGCCGATCCTGGTCACGGGAGCCGCCGGCGGGGTGCGGATCATCATGGGCGTGGTGCACGCGGTCCTAAATACGATCGACTTCAAGATGGATATAGCGCATGCCGTCGATGCGGAACGGATGGATGCCGTGCGGGGCCTTCCCTTGGAGATCGAGGACGTGCGGGTGTCCCCGGCTGACCTGTCAGAGCTCGAGCGCCGCGGACATCAGCTACTGAGACAGGGCGAGTACGCGATCCGCCCGCGCGTGCAGGCCGCCGGAAGGAATCTCAAGACCCGCCTGAACGAAGCCGTCTCCGACCCGCGCACCGTGTGGGGGTCACTGGGGCAGTAGCAGGGCAGCACGAGTTCGCCGAGGCTGACAGCTTTTCCCTGGCTCTCTGGTTTCGCGCGCTCGATACTGGGGTCATGTCGAACGCTCTCGTTTGGCACGTAGTCCCCTGACCGAGGGAAAGGAGACCCGATGACGGACGGCTCCGTCTCTGGCGATAACCCGGTGCTTGGACACGTGCCGGTATCGAATCAACCGAGTGAGGAGATCCCCGTCGGCGCCGAGTTCGAGGAGCCGCCCAACGAGGGGGTCGACCCCAATTCCACCGGTGTCACGGATGAGGGCACGGAGAAGGTCGAGGGATACGAGCGGATAGAGGCTGCGGTGGCAGCCGAAGAAGACCTCTTCACGCCTCCGAGCATCCAGCTGCCAGACGTTGGCGAGGCCTCCTTCGGCCCCCCGCCCCCGATCGCCGAAGCCGTCCACGGACCAGACGACCGCATCCAGATCACGACGACCAACGTTTACCCCTGGCGAGTGCATTCGTCTCTGTTGATCACAGCGGCGGACGGGTCACGCTGGATCGGCACCGGGTGGTTCATCGGCCCCCACACCGCGATCACCGCGGGACATTGCGTGTACATCAAGAACAGCGGTGTGCCGGGCCGCGATGGATGGGTTCGACGGATCGATGTGATGCCGGGGCGCAACGGTGCCTCGCTCCCCTACGGATCCGTCGCCAGCTCGAGCTTCCGATCGGTCACAGGCTGGACGTCGTCGGGCGACCAGAACTACGACTACGGGGCGATCATCCTCCCGTCCGACCTCGGTGCCTCGACGGGGTGGTTCGGATACTCCGTACTTACCGACGCCAATCTGCTCGCAAGCACTCTCAACGTCGTCGGTTACCCGGGAGACAAGCCGCCCGGCACCCTCTGGTACCACTGGAACAGGACGGCTTCAGTCAATACCCGAAAGGTGTACTACGACATCGACACCGTGGGCGGACAGAGCGGAAGCTCCGTCTACCGGATCGCAGCAGGGCAGCGATACGGAGTTGCGGTTCACGCGTATGGGGGAGCGACCACGAACTCGGGAACGAGAGTCATCTCGGCGGTGGCAAACAACATGCTCGCTTGGAAGGCCTGAAGACGGCCCTCATGTCCGCACGTACCCTCCTACCGGGTCGATGACTCACCCTTCGGAAAAACAGCGGATGATCCGGCTCACACCGATGGATAGATGACCGTGCCCCGCGAGTGACTCAGTCCGGACCGAACGTGATCTCGGGTGAGGTTAGGTCCCCGGCGGGAGACGCCGTCGCGGATGTACGCGTCTTCATCGTGGACGGACCGGCCTCGTTCTCCGATATTGCCGCGCTCAGCGACTCGAACGGCAGGTTCTCCCTATCCACTCCAGTGG
>JALZOM010000094.1 GCA_030913945.1 Actinomycetota bacterium | reverse complement strand
GGTCCGTTCCGTTCCGGACACGAGGCCGAAGGTGACCCTCAGGCCTCTGCCTCCCGGGTTCGAGAGCCCGAAAACGGGGGTCCCGATGGACGCAGCCGCGTCGCTTCCCCACTTCGCCGCCGGTGCGTCGCCCGTGTCGACCGAGAGAACCGCCAGGTCGCCATCGGCGTCGACACCCTGCGGGGTGCCGGTCCCGGTGCGTCCGTCGTTGAACGTGACCGTTATCTCGTCCCGCCTGAGGTTGTGGGCGTTCGTCAGCACGAGACCCGGGCCGACCACGACCCCGGAGCCCTGCACCCAACGGTTCCCGATCCCAACGACCGAGGCCCCCACCTCGCCCGCGACCTTGGTCACCACGCTCTGCAGTTCGTCGATCAGATCCACGTCGGTCCCTTCGTTCGAGTAACTTGTGACTTGCAAGTTACTACGGACGAAGGGGGACGGCAAATGACCCAGGTGCATGACTACGATGGCGAGATGACCTCGACCGAAGGTGAGAAGACGGAGGGCTCGCCCCTCGCCGAAGCCCTCGAACGTGTGGGCGATCGGTGGACCCTGCTGGTGATCGAAGGCCTCATGGGGGGGCCGCGCCGTTTCAACGACCTCCAGGAAGAGTTACCGGGGATCGCCCCGAACATCCTGTCGCAGCGGCTGAAACACCTCGAGAAAGAGGCGCTGGTCAGGGCGCGCCCGTACTCCGACCGGCCGCCCCGGGTGAGCTACGAGCTGACCGCGGCCGGCTCCGCGCTGGCGGGCGCCTTGAGGCTTCTCGCCCAGTGGGGGGCGCGACAATCGGACACCGTCGAGGCCCCCCGTCATTCGTCGTGCGGCACCCCGATGGAGGCGCGCTGGTACTGCCCCACCTGCGCTCGGGTGGTCGACGATCAAGAGCGCGCCGACCTTCGATTCGTCTGAGTCGGCCGAGCCCTCGAGCGACTTAGAAGGAAGGTGGGTCGCTCGCGGGGAACGATTCCTCCCCCGTCTCCTCGACCTCGCCCTCGTCCGGCTGACGTTCCTCTTCCTCGGCGCCCCCTATAGCGTCGTCCGGCTTGCCCCCCGGGCCCACTTCCTCTCGTTCGAAGTCCTTGTCCTCCACGTAGGTCATGGCCTCTCTCTCTACCGTCGAGTTGCGATCAGCCGCTGGGGTCGAGCGGCACCTGGTGAGGGGTGTCTCCCCGGTTGAAGCGCTCGAGCCGGCTCGGCGCCGTCGCCTTCAGTATCGCCTCGGCCCGATCGACGCTTTCGGCGCTATCGGAATGCACGCCCAGTGCGACGTTGTAACCCTGAAGAGAACGACGCGGCTTCTCTTTCGTGCGGCTTCGAACGAATCCGCCGGCGGTGCCGCCGAAGATAGTCCCTGCGACCGCACCGACGATCGCGCAAACGATCAGACCGAAGGTCGAGTCGAACACGATGGCGCCGATGGCGAGTCCGATCGCTGCCCCGATAGCCCCTGCGATCAAGAATCCTGCGCCGGCGCCCTTCGACTGACTCTCGGTCGCCACCAGACCGGGCCCGCCGACCAGACCATCGGCTTCTTGCCTCATCTCGGCGTCTGCGACCATGAGGGCGTCCGCGCGTGCGTCGATCGAGATCGACCCCTCATCCACACCCTCCTGAAGCAGTCGCTCGCGAGCCGCAAGCGCGGCATCTCGCTCGACGTAGGCCGCCACCACGTTGTGGGGGGCAACCCTCATGTCCTCTGGCATCGGCTCCACCTTCTCGTACGGATCGTGGTTATCGGGGAGTCTCCAGGTATGTCCTTGCCATTCTGGGGAGCTTGTAACGCCCCCGGCTCCCTTTTTTCGTTCGCACCTGAAGCTATTCGAGGGTCGAACGAGAACCTGAGAGTGTGGCGGCCACACCCAGCGTCACGAAGATCCCCCCGGAGAAGTACCGCCGGAAGTGAGCGAAGTCAGCGTTGCCACGCAACCAGTTGCCCACGCTCGATGCAACCATTGCGTAGAGCCCGTCACTGCACATACCAAGGAGCATGAAGACAACTCCCAGCGCGAGGATCTGCAGACCGACCTGCCCCTTCGAGACGTCCACGAACTGCGGCAGGAACGCGAGGAAGAAAAGAGCGGTCTTGGGATTCAGGATGTTCACGAGGATCCCTTGATAGAAGATGCGCGAGAGTCGTTGCGTCTTGACCTCGGACTCGTTCACGTCCTCATCGCGCTCCAGGAGCTTGCCAACCCCGAGCCAGATCAGATACGCCGCGCCCAGATACTTGATCGTGTTGAAAGCCAGGGCCGAGGAGACCACAAGGGCCGAGAGCCCCAAAGCCGCCGCCGCGATGTGCACCAGGGTTCCTACGTGGATCCCCAGCGTCGAGACGATCCCGGCCGTCCGTCCCTGGTCGATGCTCCGCGTCACGATGTAAAGCACGGCAGGACCGGGCACGATGAGCAGAGCTAGCGACGCGACTGAAAAAAGTGCGAGCGTTGATGTGTCGGGCACCGCATCTCCTTCGAGCTGTTACCCAAGCGCGCCATCGTTCCGGTTCGGCTCCGAAAGTAGGCTTGGACGATAGCTCCGGTCGCCTTATCGACGCAAGCAAGAAGGGTCGAGCTCGAGATGTCCTCTATGGTTTTCCTTCCAAGTAGGTTCGGGAAGGAGACGGTTTGTTGCAGGAGAAGGTCGCCCCCACGCGCCCGCGCGCCTGAACGCCTCGGATGGAAAAGGTCGAGGCCATCGATCTGATGGAAGCCGGGCTCCGTGCCATGGGAACAGCGGAGCGCGCTGCGGGAGAGAAGAAATACCTCAAGAGCGAACTGGATTTCCTAGGCGCTACGGTCGGCGATACCCGCCGGGTTGTGCACGCGTTCTCCAAGGAGCACCCCGGCTTGTCCCACGACGAGTTAGTCGATCTGGTTGAGGGGCTATGGGACTCTCCCGTGTTCGAGCGCAAGATGGCGGCGGTGATGCTCCTCCAGAAGCGCGTGGATCAACTTGGGGTCGAGGATCTCCGGGTTGCCGAGCACTTCATCCGCACATCCAAGACGTGGGCCCTGGTGGATCCCTTAGCTGTCGACATAGTCGGGCAGATCCTCCGGCTGGACAACCGGGTCACGAGAACGCTAGACCGCTGGGCTCGAGACGGAGATTTTTGGGTAAGGCGCTCCGCGCTGCTCGCCCACCTGAAGGGCCTTCGCACGGGCGAGGGACTCGAGCGATTCACAGCCTACGCGGACACCATGCTCGAGCAAAAGGAGTTTTTCATCCGCAAGGCGATCGGATGGGTTCTGAGGGAAGCCGGGAAGAAGCGACCGGAGGACGTCGCGGCGTGGCTGGGCCCTCGTACTCATCGCGCCTCTGGAGTCACGATGAGAGAAGCCGTGAAGTATCTGAGCGCGAAAGACAGCGAACGGCTGCTCACCGCTTATCGCGATCGGCGCCCGGCCGACTCGCCTCATGAAAGTTAGTTACCGGACCGGGACTTGCGGGCCCTCAGCGGAGGAACACGAACGCATCGCGGTCTGGTTTAGCGGGGTCAGCCCAGACGGGACTTGGCTTCGCTTCTCGACGCCCGGGCGCGAGAGTGGGCATCCAGGATGACCTTGCGGAGCCTGACGGTCTTCGGAGTGGCCTCCACGCATTCGTCCTCTCGGATGAACTCGAGCGCCTGTTCGAGGGACATCTCCTTGTGCGGGATGAGACGCACGAGCTCGTCACCAGTGGACGAGCGCATGTTGGTGAGCTTCTTCTCTTTGGTGGGGTTGACGTCCATGTCGTCGGAACGAGCGTTCTCGCCGACGATCATCCCCTCGTAGACCTCGATACCGGGTGGGACGAACATCGCGCCGCGCTCCTGGAGATTGGCCAGCGCGTACGATGTCGTTGGTCCACGACGATCCGCCACCAGGCTCCCCGTCGGACGGGTTCGGAGGTCTCCGTGCCAGGGCTCGTATCGGTCGAAGACATGATGGAGTAACCCGGTGCCGCGTGTCTCGGTCATGAACTCGGTGCGAAACCCGATCAGCCCGCGCGCAGGGACAAGGTATTCCATGCGCACCCACCCCGTGCCGTGATTGACCATGTTCTCCAGGCGTCCTCGCCGTAGCGCGAGCATCTGCTGGATCACACCCATGAAACCCTCCGGCGCGTCGATCGTCAAACGCTCGACCGGTTCGGACAGAACTCCATCGACCTCTCTCGTAACGACCTGCGGTTTGCCGACGGTGAGCTCAAAGCTTTCGCGCCTCATCATCTCGACGAGGACGGCAAGCTGTAGCTCGCCGCGACCCTGAACCTCCCATGCGTCCGGCCGCTCGGTCTCGAGGACTCGGATCGATACGTTTCCGACTAATTCGGCATCCAATCGGTTCTTGACGAGGCGAGCCGTCATCTTGCTCCCCTCTTGACCCGAGAGAGGAGAGGTATTGATCCCGATGGTCATGGACAGGCTCGGGTCATCGAAATGGCTCACCGGAAGCGGGCGCGGGTCCTCAGGATCGGACAACGTCTCGCCGATCGTGACATCCGGCAGACCCGCGATGGCGATGATCTCGCCGGGTCCCGCTTCCACAGCATCGACCCTATCGAGAGCATCGGTGACGTACAGCTCCGTGATCTTGACGCGCTCGATGGATTCATCCGCACGACACCATGCAACCGGCTCGCCGCGCGTGATCGTGCCGTGGAACATCCGGCACAGGGCCAGCCGTCCGACGTAGGCGTCGGCGTCCAGGTTTGTGACCAGAGCCTGAAGCGGGTGCTTCTCATCATAGGAAGGAGCCGGGATGCGATCGAGGAGGGTCTCGAACAACGGCTTCAGGTCGCTTCCCTCCTGGCCCTCGTCCAGCGACGCCCATCCCGCCCTCGCATTGCTGTAAACGATGGGGAACTCGATCTGTTGCTCGTCGGCATCCAGGTCAAGGAACAGCTCGTAGACCTCGTTGAGCACGTCGGCGATGCGCGCATCTGGCCGGTCCACCTTGTTCACGACCAGGATGACCGGTAACCGCGCCTCGAGCGCCTTGCGAAGGACGAAGCGCGTCTGGGGAAGGGGACCCTCGCTAGCGTCGACCAGCAGCAGGACCCCATCGACCATCGTCAGCCCCCGTTCGACCTCGCCGCCGAAGTCCGCGTGGCCGGGCGTGTCCACTATGTTGATCTTGACGCCCCCGTAGCGCACGGAGGTGTTCTTGGCGAGGATCGTGATCCCCTTCTCGCGCTCGAGATCCCCGGAATCCATGACTCGTTCCGCGACGTCCTGATTCGACCTGAAGGCGCCGGATTGCCACAACATGGCGTCTACCAGCGTCGTCTTTCCGTGATCGACATGAGCGACTATCGCAACGTTGCGAATGTCATCGCGCGTGGGCATCGAGACTCCTAACGGGGGTGGATGTCCAGTCTAGGGGCTGCGGGGTTGAGTCCGGGCGAACCGCAGAAGCGCATCCTGGTGCAACTAGGCGAGGAGCGGGCGTTCAGTTCCCGACGTTGAGCAACAGATTGAGAAGGAC
>JALZOM010000076.1 GCA_030913945.1 Actinomycetota bacterium | reverse complement strand
GTCAACCGGCTTAGCTCATCCCGCACCGGTTCGGCCGAACGCCCCATCGGGGCGGGGTCCCGCGCTCCTCCGGGACAGGAGCCGGGGGCATCTCGCGCGACTTTCCATCGTCCTCGCCGCCGTGCTCCTTGCTCTGCCGGCGTGCTCCCAGCCGGTCGATCTCTCCCATCAGGCCCCAGCTACGTTGGGGGAGGAACCCGTCGGCTACGAGATGGCGAAGGTTACGAGGGTGGTGGACGGAGACACCATCGAGGTGACCATCACGAGCCGGGTCGAAGGGGCAGGCGCCGGCCGAGCCCAGGTGGGCCAGAGCTACGACGTCAGGCTATTGGGTATCGATACGCCGGAGTCGGTGAAACCGGATTCACCAGTGGAGTGTTTCGGACCCGAAGCATCCGAAGCGGCCGCCGCCCTGCTCCAGGACCGCGCGGTTCGCCTCGTCGACGATGTGGAGGAGGTCGACGGCTACGGCCGGCTCTTGAGGTACGTCTACGTCGAGGAGGAGCTAGCCAACGCTCGTCTCGTGGCCAACGGCTACGCCCGGGTCCTTATCTACGAGCCAAACGTCAGGCATTCGGCCTTCCTTCTCGACTTAGAGGATCGGGCAAGAGCGGCCGAGCGCGGATTGTGGGCTACGGATACATGCGGAAGAGGTGGCTCCTAGCCCCGTAGCATCGAGGGATGAACATCTCCCGACCGTCACGAGCCTTGCTCTACGGCCTGCTGGCCGCCGGCGTTCTCGTCTACGCCCTCGTCCTGGAGCTCGGCCTGAGCGCCGGCAGAGTGCATCACGGCGTCACCGTGGACGGGGACATCGAGGTCGCGGGTCTGACCCGGCTGGAGGCCGGCGAGCTGTTGCAGGAGCGGACCGAGTTGCTCGCCTCCCAACCCCTCGTCTTCGCCGCGCGCGGCGTGGGGCGACAAGCCATCGAGGTGGCGGACATCGGGGCCAGGCCCGAGCCGAACGAGACGGCAGCGGCGGCGATGGCGATAGGCCGCGCTGGGGGACCGTGGCGCGCGTTCGCGGATCGCTGGACAGCGTGGACCGGGGGCATCGACATCGATTGGGTCGGCGAGCCCAGCCGCGGGCGTGTGAGCCGGTTCATCGAGCAGATAGAGGAGCGCGCGCTGGACGCCGGCCTCAGCTTGAATCGGTGCAAGCTACGGGGGAAGATCCGGCGCGTCGCGACCGAATGGCCGCGTGAAGACTTCTACCGGATCCCCGTACGAGAAGTTTTACCGGTGGGAGCTGTTATTCGGTGCTGGTCTCAGCCTCGGTAAGGTCTGTCTCCGTGGGTGAAGGCGATGCCGCCACGCTGGGAGCTGCGGAGGGGGCCGCGCTCGGGGCGGGCTGACCACCGCCACCCGCGCCGACGGTTCCACCACCCCCGCCTCCGTCCGTCGACCCCGATCCGGCTTCCGCCCCGTCCTCTTCGGGGACCGGGCTGGGAGTCGCGCTCGTGGTCGATGTGGCCGCGGTGCTGGCCGTCGGCGAGGGCGACGGCTTCCTGTTCGGTTCCCGGCTCGCGGCCGGGCTCTCGACCGAAGGATCGGCCTCGGCGCTTTCATCGGGGGACCCACTGGCGGCAACGAGCGTTACCCCGATCACGATCGCAAGCAAGAGGGCGAGCGCCGAGCCGAGCAGCACGCGCCGCCCGGTCGGCGACCGCAGGTGGTCGAGCTCGTCGTCCTCATCGTCGTGCAGCATCGGCATGAAGGTCGTGTGATCCGCGTCCCCCGACATCACCGAGTCGATCGCGTCGGCGAGCTCGTTCCCATCCTGGAATCGGTCGGCCGGATCCTTCTCGAGGCATCGAAGGACCAGCGCGTCGAGTGCGGGGTCCACATCCTCCACGGATGCGCTGGGAGGCTCCGGCTCCTCTTCTATGTGGGCGATGGCGATCGCGGTGACGTTCGTGTGCTCGAACAACTTCTGTCCGGTGAGCAACTCGTATAGAACGACGCCGAGCGAGTAGACGTCCGAGGCGGGGACCGGCTGTCTCCCGGACACCTGCTCGGGGCTCACGTAATGCGGTGATCCGATGGCCGCGCCGGTCGCTGTGAACTTCTCGCCTCCGGCGATAGAAGCGATGCCGAAGTCGGCCAGCTTCGCTTGACCACGCTCGGTCATCAGGATGTTGGGCGGCTTGATGTCGCGGTGGACGATCCCCAGGGCGTGGGCGGCGCCCGCACCGCGGGCCGCCTCGGCGACGAGCTCCAGAGCGCGCTCTGGGAGAAGCGGACCCTCAAATGCCTCGTTCAGGGAGCCGCCTGAGACGAACTCGATGACCAGGAATGGCCGGCCCTCGACTTCGCCGAAATCGAGAACGGAGACGACGTTGGGGTGATTGATCCGGGCGACGCTTTGCCCTTCCGAGAAGAATCGCACCAGGAACTCTGGATCCTCCGCGAACTGGGGGGCGATCAGCTTCACCGCCACGGGACGGTCGAGCCGGATATCGCGGGCGCCCCAGACGAACGCCATCCCACCGGACCCAAGAGGGTCCAGCAGCTCGTAGCGTCCATTGATGACGTCGCCCTTTCTCATGATCTCCTGACGATGGTAGGCCCTCACCCTCGTGATCTGAAACCGGGATGTGCTCTCCAACTAGGCGGATCCCTTGTGTATCGAACGAATCCGTCCCCCTGTTGAGTGGTTTACAGGGTTCATATCTGTCGGTTGGGGACATAACTAACCAACGTCGAGCAGGGGGTCGAGCGATGAGTCCTAAACGAAAGCCAGTCGTCCTCTACATCGACGATGATCTCGCGAATCGGAAGCTGATGGAGAGGATCATCGCCCGGCGTTGTCCACAGGTACGAGTGGTCATGGCCGCCGCGGCGAGAGAAGGCATGGATCTCGCTACCTCGGAGCGACCGAGCCTGATCCTGCTCGACCGAAACCTCTCGTCGTCGTCGGGCGACAAGGTGCTCCAGGATCTCGGCGTCGATCCGAGGACGTCGGAGATCTCGGTCGTCATCGTCACGGGCGAGATGGAGGGTTCGTCGGAGCTCTTGGAGCGCGGCGCGAAGGAGATCCTCCCCAAGCCTTATGACGTCGATGCCCTCGAGACGATCGTTAACCGCTACACCTGACGAGACCGGGTTTGCCGGGTAAGGCCCTTTCTGCGAGCGGTCTCATGATCCCGTTACGCTGCTCGAATGGGCCGGCTCGGTCGAGCGCACCCGTGGCAGAATCGCGGCACGCATGATCACGTGGTTGAGGTGCTGCCGGACTAGACGCAGGAGAGGACGGAGGAAGCCGTATGGCCGCCGACAAGGACGGATTGAGCGCCGACGACAACAAAGAGGGTTACACGGCTACTAGGCGCGAGCAGGGTCGTCAGAACGCATGGATCCACCGAGCTGCGTCAGGTCCGGACCCGAAACGCGACTCGAACAACGTGGCCGACGACAAAGTGAAGGTCGTCAAGCGGCCGACCGAGATCGAACGCACCAGAGAGAAGCCTTACGGCTGACCCGTCACAACTGACCCGTCACAACCTGTTCCTTCACATCTGACCGGTCAGTATCGGACTTGGCAACATCCGACTTGGCAACATCCGACCTATCACGATCAGTCCTGACACTTTCGGGCTACCATCACCGTATGCCGCTCGACCCTCGCAAGCTTCCCGACATGCCCGAGCTCATGATCGCCGGCCCGGGCGAGTTGCATGAGGAAGATCTCGAAGTGCTGGGCACCCAGGTCATCGCCCACTATGGCGACGTCTGGACGGAGCTTCATCGCGACACACTCGATCTGCTGTCGAAGTTGATGGACGCTCGTGTGTCGCCCTACCTGATCCCCGGGACCGGAACGACGTGCCTGGATGCAGCGATGCTCAATCTGTTCGAGCCGGGCCAAAAGGTCGTGCTTGCCGACACGGGTTTCTTCGGAACGCGTTCTATGGAGCTCGCGGCCTCGCACGGACTTGAGACGGTCGTCGTCCCGGTCGAGGTCGGTGCCCCCATCGATCCGGCGCGCGTTGCGGACGCGATCGGAGGCGCGGACGGCGTGATCACGGTTCACGTAGAGACCGCCACGGGTGTGCGTCATCCCATCGAGGAGATAGCAAAAGTGGCTCTCGACGCGGGAGCCCTCTACATGGTCGACGGCATCGCATCGGTGGGGGGCGAGATCGCCCTCGTCGACACCATGGGGCTGGACGCATTGGTGACCGGATCGCAGAAGGGGCTGGAGGCGCCGCCGGGCCTGGGTGTGCTGGCTCTGTCGGAACGAGGGCGAGAGCGCGTCGACGCACGCAGCACGCGACCAGGTTCCTGGTATCTCGATCTGAAGACCTGGGACAAATACCGCGACGAATGGGCCTCGTGGCATCCGCATCCCGTGACGATGCCGACGAACCTCGTGCTGGCGTTGAACTCCAGTTTGCGCAGGATCCTCGAGGT
>JALZOM010000062.1 GCA_030913945.1 Actinomycetota bacterium | reverse complement strand
CCGGTGGCCGGCTACCGCGTAGATGGGATCGGAGACGAGGACGCCGCAACCGCCCTCGCGGGGGTGGTGGGGGTCCTAGTTACTTTCCTGTTGGGGGCAGGGGCTGCCGCCGCTCTTCGCAGTCGGCGACATCGAACCGCGTCGGCAGACGACGACTCGTGAGCGGAGCTCACGCCCACGGGCTGTTCTGGCACGGGAGCTCACGCGTTCACGCTCTGCCCCCGCAGTGCAAGATCGCAGCTGCCGGGATCTTCGTTCTCGCCGTGGTGCTGACTCCGCCGCAGCAAGTGTGGGTATTCGCCGTTTACCTCCTACTTCTCGCTGCGGTGATCGATCGGAGTCGCGTGCGTGCTTCGTTCATCGCGCGCCGGATGACATTCGCGCTTCCGTTCCTGTTGTTCGCGCTGACTCTCCCGTTCGTCGGAGGGGGACCGCCCCTCGAGTTGCTCGGGGTTCATCTATCCCTGGAAGGAACGTGGGCGGCATTCAGCATCGTGACTAAGGGCAGCTTCGGGATCGCGTGTTCGATCCTGCTGGGGGCGACGACCTCGATGGCGGACCTCTTAAGAGGATTCGCGCGCCTTGGACTTCCCAGGACGTTGATCGCCATCGCGGGTTTCATGATCCGATACGGCGATCTCATGACCGGCGAGATGAAACGGATGCGAATAGCTCGCCTGTCGCGCGGCTACGAACCAAGTTGGTGGTGGGAGTCTCGCGCTCTGGCATCGTCGGTCGGGACGCTGTTCATCCGCGCTTTCGAGCGCGGGGAGCGGGTTCATTTCGCGATGCTAGGCCGGGGTTTTTCGGGGACCATGCCGGACCTCGATGGGATTGGGGCCACGTCCCGAGACTGGCTCGGTTCGCTCGTTGTGCCCCTTCTAGCAGCGAGCATGTGCGCCCTGTCCGTGGCGGTGGATCTATGAACGACGGGTCGATCGTCATCGAAGGAGTCTCGTTCGCCTACCCCGACGGGCATGGCGCACTGTTCGATATCGACCTGCGGATCGCGACCGGGGAACGCGTCGCCCTACTCGGCCCGAATGGGGCGGGAAAGACAACCCTGGTTCTTCACCTGAACGGCATCTTCTCTCCTGCAGCCGGCACCGTGTCGATCGGGGGCGCGCTCGTCGAAGCAGCGTCGTTGAAAGAGGTTCGCCGCCGCGTCGGGCTCGTGTTCCAGGACCCCGATGACCAATTGTTCATGCCGACCGTGCGGGACGATGTGGCCTTCGGTCCGGCCAACCTTGGGATGTCCGGTGCCGAGCTCGATCGCGCGGTCGACGGTGCGCTTCGGGCCGTCGGGATGGAGGGTTACACAGAGCGTCCACCTCACCATCTGAGTTTCGGACAGCGAAGGCGTGTCGCGCTCGCGACGGTTTTGTCGATGAGCCCCGATGTGCTGGTCCTAGATGAACCAACATCGAACCTCGATCCGGCGGGGCGCCGGGAGCTTTCGGATGTGCTTCGCGCCCTCCCGATGACCACTGTGGTCGTGACGCACGATCTTCCCTACGCGTTCGAGCTCTGCCCCCGCTCCATCGTCATGAACGGGGGCGTGGTTGTGGCCGATGGACCCACGGGCGAGATCCTGCAAGACGAGGACCTCCTGCGTCGGAATCGACTCGAGCTGCCATTCGGGTTCGATCCCCGGACGGTTCGTTCCTAGACGCCGTCGGCTGCACACTCCGCACAGAGTCCTGAAATGGCGAAGTGGGTGAAGTCCGGCACGAATCCGTTCCGATGAGCGATGGCGGCACTTGCGGGAGCGACATGGGCTGCTGCGATCGATTCCTGTCGTCCGCAGCGCGCGCATTCGAGATGGACGTGCTCGTGGTTGCCGACCCGGTGATACTCGGCCCCCTTCTCCAGGTGTGCGTGGGCAACGACGCCGGCGTCCTCCAGCATCTCGAGGGTCCGGTAGATGGTCGACGCGTTCACTCCGGGAACCTTCTCCTGCACTCGTCGCACCACCTGCTGAGGCGAGATGTGACCTTGAACCTTCATCACCTCTCGGACGATGGCTCTTCGCTGGTCCGTCAGGCGGTATCCGAGCTTCCTTATCGAATCGAGAACTTCATCCGGGCTACCGGTCTCGGGGCTCACAAGCCGAGCCTAGCTGCGTTGCCCGCCGAAAGGTGGCCCTCCGGCCTTCTCAAGGGGCGCGGTGGCTCCGCCGATGCAAGGGATGTATGCCCGCGGCCGAACGTCCGCGGTCTCTGGAGGTACCGGCATGGCGCGGATCTACATAGCCGAGGATGACTCGGATATCAGACAGATCCTCAGTTTTTGCTTCATAGACGAGGGTCACGAGGTCAGCGCGCTCAAAGACGGCGAGGCGGCCTGGGAGAAACTGCTGTCGGTGCCGCCGGATCTGCTGATCCTCGACCTGATGATGCCCGGCATGGACGGCCTCGAGGTCTTGTCCTCGATGATCGGCTGGGGCATCCGGGGCTCGACCCGAGTCATCGTCGTCACCGCTCGAGCCTCGGACGCTGATTTCGATAAGGTCCGTGAGGCCGGCGCCGACCGGATGATCACCAAACCCTTCGACCCCGACAGGCTGATCGAGATGGCTCAGGAGGTCCTGGCCATCTCCCTGGAGGATCTCGCCATCGAGCGCGAAGCCCGTATGGAGAGCAAGGACCTCCTCTCGCAGCTAGAGACCCTGCTGGGCGACGCATAACGCCCAGCCTGTGAGCTGGGGGAGCGACGCCTGTAACCTTCGCGACAGTGAAGCGTCCTAACGACCATCGAGGCGCAACCTCGAAAGAGCTCGTATCTCCCGAACTCGTCGACCGTTGCAAGCGAGGTGACGAGGCGGCGTGGTCCGAACTCGTCGAGGCCACGCATCGTGAGGTGTTCACGGTCTGTCTTCGGATCCTCAGAGATCGCGACGACGCCGCCGAGGCAACGCAGGACGCGTTCCTCAAGGCGTGGCGAGGACTTTCGAGGTTCCGCGGCGATTCCATGTTCACCACCTGGCTGTATCGAGTAGCGGTGAATGCCGCTATCTCGAAGCAACGAAGTCGCGCACGGCGGAGGATGCATGAGACCGATACCGATGACGAGATGCTGTCGCAGGTCCCGTCGGCTGCGTCGGTCGAAGCCGCCGCTGGAGCTCGGATCGAGGTCGCTCAGCTCGAGAAGGCTCTGGGCCGCCTGCCGGAGCACTACCGCACCGCAGTCATGCTTCGGGATGTCTACGGCATGTCGATCGAAGAGATTGCACGAGAGACGGATATCTCGGCAACGGCCGCAAAGGTACGGGTCCACCGGGGCCGGAAACGCTTGAAGGAAATGATGTACCCGGACGAAGTCGGGTCGCCGCAAAGGAGCAGCGAATGAAGTGTGCAGAGGTTCGAGAGGAGCTTCCCGCGTACGTTAGGGGGGAGCAGCCCACTCTCGGGGTCCGCAGACACCTGTCTACCTGCGAAAGATGCAGGGAGGAGAGCGCGCGCTACGAATCACTTGCGGGAGCCCTCGGCTCTCTCGAGTCGATGACCGTGGAGCCTCCCTCCGGGCTGAAGCACGCGCTCATTGCGATCCCCTCGAACCAGGGTCGCCTGGGCGCGGTGCGGACGCACGTCGCGAGGCATCGTCGTCGCTACGCCGGTGGCGCTGCCGTGGCGGTCGCGGGCACCGCCGGAGCCCTTCTATTGCGCCGTAGGCTCGTAGCGGCTTAACCAACCTCTTCACCCCGTCCACCGCCGGGCCGATGTTGCTGGTGGGGTCGGACTAGACTGGCTCCCATAGGGCGGTAGCTCAGTTGGTAGAGCCCTGGTCTCCAAAACCAGTGGTCGGGGGTTCGAGTCCCTCCCGCCCTGCTAACCAGAATCGCAGTCAGCCTGCCTTTTCCGCCCGCTTGCTGTTTAGGTCTCCAACCCCGTCAGAGAGTCCGTCTCCATGCCCTGGGTCAGCTGCTCGGATAGGGCCGGGAAAACGTGGCTGTAGGTGTCCAGCGTGACCGAGGCGGACGAGTGGCCCAGCATCCCCTGAACGACTTTGACGTTCGCCCCCGCCCGGTCCGCCGTTCCGGGCACGGCTGGCAGGGCGACGAGGACACGTTCGCGGCCGCTCAGTCGAGACAGAACTCGTTGCCCTCGATGTCGTGCATCACGAGGCACGACTCGTCGTCGCCATCGGCAGGCAGTAGTCGCACGCGTACCGCGCCGAGCGCGACCAGTCGTGCGCATTCCGCCTCAAGTGCGGCCAGGCGCTCTTCACCCACGAGC
>JALZOM010000059.1 GCA_030913945.1 Actinomycetota bacterium | reverse complement strand
GCGATGTAGAGGCCCAGACCAACACCGTTCGAGGTCGCCTCGGGCCCCCTCTGAAACGCCGTGAACAGGTTCCTGGTGTCGAGTTCAACGGGAAAGGTGCCGGCGTTGCGAACGCCCACGCGGACCTGCTCGTCGTCTACGGAGGCTTCGAGAAAGATCTCGCCCTCATCCTGTGCGTGCGACACCGCATTCTCCAGCAGGATGCCTACCACTTCTCTAACCGCCTGCCCGTCGACGCACACGAGCATCTCGGGGATCGGAGCGATCGTGATTGCGCCCGACTCCTTGAACCCTTTCGCAGCCCCGTGGATCAGATCAGGCAAGAACGCATCCTGCTTCGCGGACGCCAACTCCGCACGGGCTCCCGCAAGGATGCGATTGATCAGGCCGGCCAATTCCTGGGCCCGGTCGTGCGCGGTCGACATCATCTCTTTCTGCGTGGCCGGGTCGATCTTCTCCAGGTTCTTGATCAAGGTGTGGAGATTGCCGACGATTGCTGCGAGCGGAGTCTTCAGCTCGTGAGACACCATTGCGAAGAACATCTCTTTGGATCGCTGTGCCTCGCGCATCGCTTCTACGAGCCTGGCGTCGCCGAGGGCCAGGCCCGCGTGTTGCGCAAAGGCCTGTAACACCTCGCGTTCGGTATGGGAATAGCGGCGGCCCTGAGTGTAGGAGGCGACGACGAGGCTGCCGACGGGCTTGCTACCTTCGTGCACCGGGGCGGCCATCGCGGCGGCAAGGCCATCCTTCACGAAGACGGGCAGGGCAGCGCCGGATCTGGCGTAGTCCTCCCACACGACAAGCCGGTTCTCGAGGATCGCGAGGCCCCCCGCTCCTTCGCCGATCTTGGTGCGGCGGAGGGAGTCGAAGAGCGAGGCCTTCACCCCGAATGAGGAGACGATGATGCAGTGTGAAGGGTCGTCTTCGTCGATCAATCGCAACCCCACGACCTCGTCGCCGAGTAGTTCACAGGCACCTGATGTGATCGAGTCCAGGACCTCCTGTAGGGGAGCGTGATGCGAGATGGAGCGCTGGATCCGGGCAAGCTTTTCGAAGAGGCGTTGCCTCTGCTGAAGGTTCTCTATGAGCGTTCCACTGGCTTCCTCGTAATGGTCCATAACGCACTCCCGATGACCCGCGCTGGCAAGTCGCCCCGACGGTTCGGCCAAAACGGTCGAACTCCTCATTAGGTTAATCGGCAGCGTGACCGAGACCCTGAATCTGACTTTGCCGTTCCCTGCCAAGATGGATCGCAGACTTGTTGTTAGGTCTTTGACTGGTAAGTCATGGAAGGGAGGTGTCGAGCATGCGCGACGAGATCCGGCTTACCTCGTACACGCACGGTGGTGGCTGAGCTTGCAAGCTCGGCATCGACGAGCTGGCGCAGGTCCTGCGTCACGTGACCAACGATTATCACGACCCCAAACTCTTGGTCGGCCTCGACGCGCCCGATGACGCGGCCGTCTATCAGATAGCGCCCGACGTGGCTATCGTGCAGACCGTCGACTTCTTCACCCCCATAGTCGACGACGCCTACTCATGGGGGCGCATCGCCGCGGCGAACGCGCTGTCGGATGTCTATGCGATGGGTGCCAGTCCCAAGACCGCTTTGAACCTCGTCGGCTGGCCCCGCGACCTTGGTTTCGAGCTCCTTGGCGCGGTCATCGAGGGTTCCGGCGACGCCTGTCACGAGGCGGGGGTCACGGTCGTTGGGGGGCACTCGATCGACGATCCCGAGCCAAAGTTCGGGCTCTCGGTCACGGGGACCGTCCATCCCCACCGGATAGTGACGAAGACGGGTGCCTCGGAGGGGTGCGAGCTCGTTCTTACAAAGCCCCTCGGGATGGGGATCATCTCGAGCGGTATCAAGGTCGGGAAGACGTCGGAGGAGACCGGGCAGCGAGCGATCCGGATCATGTCCACCCTTAATCGCTCGGCGTGCGAGTCCATGGTCGAGGTTGGGGCGGAGGCAGCGACCGACGTCACCGGCTTCGGTCTCGTGGGGCACCTGCTACAGATGCTCGACGGTCGGCTGGATGCCGATCTGCACTACGCGAGCATCCCCGTGGTCGAGGAAGCCGTGACGCTGGCCGCTGGGGGAGTCTTTCCGGCCGGGAGCCAGCGCAACCGGGAGGCGGGACAGGGCCGGGTTGTCGCCGGCGAGCTGGGGGAAGCATCCCTGGCCCTGCTGTACGACGCCCAGACCTCAGGCGGTCTCTTGATCGCCGTCGCGCCCGAGAAACTCGACCGTTTGATGAGATCGCTCGCCGAGCGGGGAGTGGAAGATGCCGCCAGGATCGGCGAGTTGAAGTCTGGAGATGGAAGGGTCCGGGTTGGCTGACGTCGTGCGGATGAGCCGCGCGCTTGCGGACGAGATGGTCGAGCACTGCCTCCAGGGACGTCCGCACGAGGCTTGTGGGATCCTCGCCGCCTCGAACGGCGACATCACGAAGGTCTTCCGCATGTCGAATGCAACCCGGAGCCCCGTGCGCTACGCCCTGGATCCTCAGGAGCAGTTCGCCGCCTACAAGAAGCTCGAGGAGTCCGGCTGGGATCTGGGAGGCGTTTTCCACTCACATACACGCACGGAGGCCTATCCATCTCCCACCGACGTACGCCTGGCCAGCGAGGACGTCCCCTACGTGATCGTCTCCCTCGCCTCCGACCCTCCCTCGATCCGTGCCTTCAGGATTTTGAAGGAGAGCCTGATCGACGCCGACGGTCGCATCGAAGAGGTAACGGTGGTCGTCGAGGAGGGGGAAGGAGACGGCCCGCCCGACGGTTGACTACGATGGACGAATTAGCACTATTTACAAGGAGGCAATGTGTCCGTCGAAGTTCGCATCCCGACGGTTTTTCGCAGGTTCACCAATCAGGAGGCGGTGGCCAGGCTCGAGCCCGGCACCATCGCCGACCTCGTCGCGCAGCTAGAGCACCGCTACCCCGGTATCGGCGATCAGCTCCTGGCTGAGGATCGGCAGTTGCACAGGTTCATCAACGTCTACCTGAACGACGAAGACATCCGCTACCTGAATAAGCTCGAAACTGAGGTGTCCGAGGGGGATACGGTCTCGCTCCTGCCCTCCGTCGCAGGAGGCTGAACGCATCCGGATGAGATTCAAATCGATACTGGATACGGTGGGCAACACCCCCCTGGTCCGGTTAGCGAACCTGTCCCCTCGCCCAGAAGCGAGGTTGTGGGCCAAGCTGGAGGGCCAGAATCCGACGGGGTCGGTGAAGGATCGCATCGCGGTGGCGATGGTCGAAGCCGGCGAAGCGTCGGGCGCGCTGACCAAAGACAAGACGATCCTCGAGCCGACTTCCGGCAACACGGGGATCGCTTTGGCCATGGTGGCTCGCATCCGCGACTATCGCTTCACGGCGGTTATCCCCGATAACGCAAGCCGCGAGCGGATCCAGCTCATGGAGGCCTTCGGCGCGCAGCTCGTTTTCTCAGACGGCGACAAGGGCACGAACGGAGCTGTCGCCCTCGCGCAGGAGATGGCCGCCGATAGTCGCTACTACATGCCCTTCCAGTATGGCAATGACGCCAATGTTCAAGCGCACTACCGAGGAACCGGTCAGGAGATCATCGACGATCTTCCCGAAGTGAAAGCCTTCGTCGCGGGCCTCGGTACCGGCGGCACACTGACGGGAGTAGGGCGCCGACTCAAGGAGCACAACCCCGATGTGAAGGTGGTCGCCGCCGAGCCGGAGCTCGGCGAGCTCGTTTATGGGCTGCGCTCGCTCGACGATGGCTACGTACCGCCGATTTTCGACCCCGACATCCTCGACGGCAAGGTCAAGGTTCGCGCGAGAGACTCGATCCTGTGGACCCGCGAGCTGCTCGGCCGCGAGGGGATCTTCGCAGGCATCTCGGCGGGCGCAGTGATCTGGGTAGCGCAGCGAGTGGGCGAGCGTCTGGCGGCAGATGGTGGAGGCGATGTCGTTTGCCTGCTCCCGGACGCCGGATGGAAGTACCTTTCAACCGAGGCATGGACGCAGGACATAGACACTGCGGAGAGCCAGGTGGAGGAGGTGCTGTGGTGGTAGATCGATCCGAACGGCCGATCGGGATGTTCGATTCCGGTGTCGGTGGGTTGACTGTCGCTCGAGCCCACATCGATCTTCTCCCTCACGAGCACCTCATCTACTTCGGCGACACGGCGCATTGCCCTTATGGGCCCCGTCCGCTCGAAGAGGTTCGGAAGTTCGCTCTCGAGATCACCGACGCGCTCGTGGAAGAGGACGTGAAGATGCTCGTCGTAGCGTGCAACTCCGCAGCTTCGGCCGCTCTTGATGAGATGCGAGAACGGTATGTCGTCCCAATCGTTAGCGTCATCGAACCCGCCGTTAGGTCGGCGATCGCGATCAGTCGTAACCGTCGCATCGGCCTGATTGGAACCGAGGCAACAGTCAACTCGGGCGCTTACGAGCACGCTGTCGGGGACACGAAGGCTAACGTGATCCTTATAGCCCAGGCATGTCCGCGCTTCGTGGAGTTCGTCGAACGAGGAGACACGTCGTCAGACGAGTTGCTCGAAGTGGCGCGCGAGTACCTGGAACCGATGAAAGAGTCGGAGGTCGACACGCTCATCCTTGGGTGCACGCACTATCCACTGCTAAGGGGAGTGCTGCGCTATGTGATGGGCGACGATGTGGTCCTCGTCTCGAGCGCGGAAGAGACCGCCAACCAGGTTTACGCGGAGTTGCGCGATGCGTATCTGCTCAACCGTTCGACCCAGACCGGCACCCATAGATTCATCGCCTCGAGCGAGCAGGGGATCTCCGGTGAGTTGGGGGCGCGCTTCCTCGGCCCCGAGTTCAAAGCCGTGGAGTACAAGCCCTGGGACAAGCCGTGACGCTTGCGGTCACCATCCTTGGCTCGTCCGGGATCTACGGGACCCCCACCCGCGCGGCGTCCGGATATCTGGTCGAGGTCGATGGATCGCGGCTGTGTCTCGATGCAGGTGCAGGCGCGTGGAGGAACCTGCTGACCCTGGCCGACTACCCGTCGATCGCCGGGATCGTGCTGACCCATCGACACCCGGATCACACGACGGACGTCTTCCAGGCGTTGCACGCCCGCCACTATGGACAGGCTGAACCGCTCTCGCCCATCCCTCTGTGGGCCCCCGATGAGACGATCGAGGTTCTCCAGGGATACGCACCCGAGATCTCGAAGAGCTTCGACTTGCGTGCGATCGCCGAAGGGGAGTCGATCGAGTTCAACGGGGCCTCGCTGTCGTTCGTGAGGATGGCCCACCCGCCTGTAACGCTCGGGGTACGAGTCGAGCATCGGGGGAAGGTGTTCGCCTACTCGGCGGATTCTGGGCTCGATGCGGATTTCGAAACTCTTGCGCGCGGTGCCGACCTGTTCGTGTGCGAGGCGACCTTCCAGGATGCGGACGATCCCTGGCCGGGCCATCTCAGCGCATCGCAGGCCGGTGGACTGGCCGCGAAGGCCGACGTCGCTCGTCTGGTTACCACTCATCTTCCTCCAGGTCGCGATCACGACCGCACTCTCGCGGAGGCCCAGGAGGCGGCCGGCTCGATCGCGGTGGAGCTGGCCGAAGACCTACGGCGGTTCGAACTGTGACGGATCGTTCCTACGGGCGCAGCGACGATCAGTTGCGGCCGGTGACGATGGTGCCTGGGTTCATGCCCTATGCGGAGGGCTCGTGCCTGATCGAGATGGGCGATACCAAAGTGATCTGCACGGCGACCGTTGAGGACTCGGTCCCGCGGTGGATGAAGGGCAGCGGCAAGGGTTGGGTCACGGCCGAGTACTCGATGCTGCCGCGTTCCTCGCCGGAACGCATCTCACGCGAAGTCAATCGGGGTCGTCCGTCAGGTCGGACGCAGGAGATTCAGCGTCTCATCGGGCGTTCGTTGCGAGCGATCACTGACATGGCCGCCTTGGGCGAGCGCAGCGTTTTGATCGACTGCGACGTCCTTCAGGCTGACGGTGGGACGCGCACGGCTTCTATCACCGGCGCGTTCGTCGCCCTCCAGGAGGCGCTGACGAAGGTGGGCGAGGGCAAAGCCTCATCGCTGATGGATTCGGTCGCGGCCATCAGCGTCGGGATCGTCGCCGACCGACCCGTTCTGGATCTCGATTACTCCGAGGATTCGACCGCTCAGGTGGACATGAACGTCGTGATGACCGGCGCAGGCAAGCTCGTGGAGGTTCAAGGCACCGCCGAACAGGGGACCTTCGAGCGCGCCGAGCTCGACGCCCTGATGGATCTCGCGACGACCGGCATCGCCGCCCTGACGGCCGAACAGGAAAGGGCCCTGGGCGCCCCCGAGCAAGAGTGAAAGCGGTCTTTGCGACGCGTAACCGTCACAAGGTGGAACAGGTGAAGATCCTGCTCGAGAAGGTGGAGATCCTCCCACTTGACGAGCTGGCCCCCGATCTCGGATTGGAGGAACCCTTCGAGACGTTCGAAGCCAACGCGTTGGCGAAGGCACGGGCGGCGACGCAAGCTACGGGACTTCCGGCCATCGCCGACGATTCCGGACTACAGGTTG
>JALZOM010000057.1 GCA_030913945.1 Actinomycetota bacterium | reverse complement strand
TACCGCAACGTTGGATTCGAAGACATGCACGTGGATGAGCTCGCGATGTGGCTGGCATGGATCCCTGCGGAGCTCGACGTGATCGTTCTGCCCAACCTTTATGGCGACATCATCTCGGATCTCTGCGCCGGTCTGATCGGCGGTCTCGGATTCGCTCCCGGGATGAACCTCGGCAAGGAATACGCGGTCTTCGAGCCCACGCACGGCTAGGCCCCCGATATCGCGGGTAAGGGTCTCGCCAACCCCATCGCGATGATCCTTTCAGCCGTGTTGATGCTCCGGCACCTCGGCGAGACCGCTGCGGCCGGCGTCCTCGAACGGGCGGTCGAAGGCGTCCTCGGCCGCCAGGACATCCGCACCTCCGATATGTCCGGGGCGGGTGAGTCAACTCCTACGGGCGCGGTGGCGGATGCCCTCATCGACGCCATCAACGCGTCCGCATAGATGGACCCGGATCTCCGCCGCGCCCTCGACTTCGAGAGCTGGGTCTACGACTCGGCGGTCGAAGAGCTGATCCGGTTCCCGTGGGGGGTGGCCGGCTTCAGCGATGAGCTCGGCGTCATGTGGGATTGCAACTTCGTGCGCGTCGACACGAACGAAGCTCCTTCAGCGGAAAACCTGATCGAGCTCGCCGATCGCCTCCACCGCGAGCGGGGCCGGAGGTTCCGCTCGATCCCGGTCTTCGACGCACAGGCAGCCGCGCGCTTGCGTCCATCCTTCGACGAGCTGGGGTGGCACCGGGATGGCATCGTCGTGATGATCCACCGGCGCGCGCCCGATAAACAGCCTGTCGGGGTCGATGTCCGCGAGTCCGACGAGGCCACGATCAGCGACGTGCGCGACCAACTGCGGCAAGAGGAAGCCGATGGCGACGACGACGTGTCCCCGGAAGTGATCCAGCAGTGGGGACTGCTCGACGGGATCCTTCGCCGGTACGCAGCAACCCGCTGGTTCGCAGCCTTCGACGAGGGACGGCCGGTGTCGTTGTGCGAGGTCTACTCCGACGGCCGGACCGCCCAGATCGAGGACGTCGCCACGCTCGAGGCGTTCCAGAACAGGGGCTTCGCCAGCGCCACCGTGCTCGCCGCCGTAGAAGCCGCTCGGGTCGATCACGATCTCGTCTTCCTGGTCGCGGGCGAAGATGACTGGCCCAAGACGTTGTACGAGAAGCTCGGATTCGACCTGGTGGGCCGCTGGGATCACTTCCTCCTGAAGAAGGTCCCCTAAGAGCGCGGGTCCCAGCGAGTCTTCGGGGCTATCGGCCCGACGAGGATGCGATCTTTGTAGCGCGCGACGGTCTCGATCATGTGGCTCACCACGTCATCCGTGAGCGGGTGAGCGTGAAGCCCCAGCTCGACCAGCTTCGTGTGAGCCGCGTTGTAGTAGTGCTCCTCGGCCTCGATGCGGGGGCCCGGGACCGACTCGACACTCACGTTGATCCCCATGCCCCCACCCACACGACGAACGATCTCCGCGAGCTCGTTAACCGAGAACTGTTCGGTGAACTGATTGAAGACGCGGAACTCCCCGCCTGCGGCAGGATTCTCGACCGCCAGGCGCACGCACTGGAGGGTGTCGATGATGTTGAGGAACCCTCTGGTCTGACCGCCCTTGCCGTAGACCGTAAGGGGGTGCCCGACCACCGCCTGGACGCAGAACCGATTCAGAACCGTGCCGAAGACCTCGTCGTAGTCGAAGCGCGTGCAGACGCGCTCGTCGAGCGCCGTCTCTTCAGTCCGGATGCCGTAGACCACGCCTTGATTCAAGTCGGTGGCAGCGAGGCCCCAGATACGACACCCGAAGTGGATGTTGTGGGAGTCATGGACCTTCGACAGGTGATACATCGACCCCGGGAGCTTCGGGAACGGAAGCGTGTCCTTCCGCCCCTTGTGGTCGATCTCGATGAAACCCTCTTCGATGTCGATGTTCGGGGTGCCGTACTCACCCATCGTTCCTAGTTTCACGAGGTGAGCCTGCGGGGTTAGATCGCGCATCGCGTAGAGGACGTTCAGGTTGCCCTCGACGTTGTTCCTTTGGGTCGCAACGGCATGCCTGCGGTCGATCATCGAGTACGGGGCGCTGGGCTGCTCGCCGTAATGGATGACGGAGTCGGGTCGGACCTCGGAGAAGATCTCGTCAACGAACTGACCGTCGATCAGGTCCCCGAAGAACGGTCGAATCTCGTGCCCCGTCAGCTCTTTGAACACGGTTACTCGATCTTGGAGGGGCTGGATCGGCGTCAGGGAGTTCGTCCCGAGCTCGGTGACCATGTTGCGTCGCAAGAGGTTGTCGGCGACCGCGACATCGTGCCCCGCCTTAGCGAGGTGCATCGCCGTGGGCCACCCGAGGTAGCCGTCGCCTCCTAGGATCAGTACCTTCACGGCGGCAGGATAACGCCATCGGACCGCCCGGTCGATGGCGTGAACGCCCCTCTCTACGGGCCGCGCCCGTGAGAGGATGAAGGGCATGGACGACGACGTGCACGCCACGGCATCTGAGGGGGCAGCCGCCTCTCTGATCGACGGCTTCGGGCGCGTCGCGACCGACCTCCGCATCTCCGTGACGGATCGCTGTAACTTCCGCTGTCGCTACTGCATGCCCCCCGAGGGGCTGCCCTGGATGCCGCGCGAGGCGCTACTCACCTTCGAGGAGATCGAGCGACTCACGGGGGTCCTCGTCGACCTTGGCGTCCGTTCCATCAAGGTCACCGGGGGCGAGCCACTCGTGCGTCGCGACGTCCACCATCTGGTCCGCAAGCTACGGGACATCGACCACCAGCTGGATATCTCGATGACGACGAACGGCTTCCTGCTCGCGAAAGAGGCCGCCTCACTGGCCGGCGCCGGGCTCGACAGGGTCACCGTGTCATGCGACTCGCTACTCAAACATCGCTTCGCCGACATGACGCTGCGGGATGCACTCGATGAAGTGATGCACGGACTTCGTGTTGCAAGCGACGAAGGCTTGACACCGATCAAGATCAATACGGTCGTGATCCGGAACAAGAACGAAGACGAGGTAGTGCAATTCGCCGAGCTCGCCCGTTCCACCGGTTACGACATCAGGTTCATCGAGTACATGCCACTCGATGCGCAGGACGAATGGTCCGCCGACGGTGTGGTGCCGGGAGCCGAGATCATCGAACGGATCGCCCGCGCCTACCCGTTGGTGGCTGACACGGACGACGAGCCGGAGCCCGTGACCCCGTTCCGTTTCGCGGACGGCGCGCCCGGTCGGGTGGGCGTCATCCCATCCGTGACGCAGCCGTTCTGCGACTCGTGCAATCGCCTTCGTCTCACGGCCGATGGGCAGCTGCGCGCCTGTCTCTTCTCTCTCGAGGAAACCGATCTGCGCGGCCCCCTGCGCGCCGGAGCGAGCGACGCGGACCTCGCCGCACTGGCCCAGGCGTGCGTCGCGGCGAAGTGGTCGGGCCACAGGATCGGCAAGGACGACTTCGTCAAGCCCGCGCGCTCGATGTCGATGATCGGCGGCTGACCCGCGGCATGGCCGAGATCGACGCGCACATCAGCGAAGGTGCGCTCGATGTAACTGCGGCTCTGGGGGCGGGAAGCTCCCCGGAGTCCGGAGCGGTGGCGGCATTCATCGGGACCGTTCGCCAGACCGCGGCCGTTCCGGAGAATGACGCGAAAAACGTGGTCGGACTCGAGTACGAAGCCCATCCCACTCTTGCCCGAGCGCGGATACAAGAGATCGCCAACCAGGCGGCGGAGAAGTGGGACCTGAAGAAGGTGATCGCGGTGCACCGGTCCGGCGCGTGCGATCTGGGGGAGCCAACGGTAGTGGTGGTCACTTCAGCGCCTCATCGTGGGGACGCACTCGAGTCGTGCCGGTGGCTCATCGACACGATCAAGGCCGGCGTTCCGATCTGGAAGAAGGAGCTCTACGCCGACGGGTCCTCGTGGGTGGGGGCCGAACACTAGAGGTGTCATGGACCTAGGTCTGGACGACAAGATCGCGTGGGTGGTGGGGGCCTCCTCCGGACTCGGTCTCGCGAGCGCGTGGTCTCTGGCTCGCGAAGGCACCACGGTCGCGATCTCCGCGCGGCGCCTGGAGGACCTCAAGCGGCACGCCGGCGACATCGAACGAGAAACGGGCTCCAGGTGCTTGCCACTCGAGCTCGACGTGACGGATCCGTCTGCGATCGAAGAGGTGGGGCGAGCGGTGTGCCGGGAGCTTGGCGGGATCGACATCTGCGTCGCGAACGCGGGCGGACCGACCCCCGGCACGTTCGGGGACCTGGGCGAGGATCAGCTCCGGGCGGCGTTCGATCTCACGACCGCATCCGCCTGGCGCCTTGCGAAGGTGGCCACCAACTCGATGCAGGCCCGCCAGGGCGGGGCGATGATCTTCATCACGTCCGGCTCCGTCAAGGAGCCAATCGCAAACCTGATGTTGTCGAACATGATGCGTCCAGCCGTGGTCGGCTTGGCGAAGACGTTGTCGAAAGAGCTGGGGCCGCAGGGCATCCGGGTGGTGTGCGTTGCACCCGGTCGGATCCAGACCGATCGCGTGGCGGCGCTGGATCGTCTGGCCGCCGAGAACAGTGGCCGGACGGCTGAGGACGTCGCCGAAGCCAGTCGGGGCAGCATCCCGCTCGGTCGCTACGGTGACCCCGCCGAGTTCGGGGACGTGGTCGCCTTCGTCGCTTCGGAGCGCGCCTCGTACATGACCGGGAATACCGTCGTCGTGGACGGTGGCGCCCTGCGGGGTCTGTTGACGTGACGCCACGACAGCTAGGGTTCAGGAGAGGTTGGTGAGCGACCCGTGCCGGGCCCCACGACCGAGATGATCGCTGCGATCCTGACCGTCAGCGACGGTGTCGCCACCGGAGCGCGAGCCGACGAGTCCGGAGATGTCGCCGAGGGGCTCCTGGCGGGGATGGGCTTCGCAACGCTCCGGCGAGCGGTCGTCCCAGACGAGCGGCCCGAGATCGAAGCGCTCCTCCGCGCGTACGTAGACGCGGGACTCTCGTTGATCGTGACGACCGGCGGGACCGGCTTCGGCCCCCGTGACGTGACGCCCGAGGCGACCTCGGCGGTGATCGAGAGAGTGGCTCCGGGTCTCGTCTTCGCGATGCTCCACTCCGGCATACAGAAGACCCCTCACGCAGCGTTGTCCAGAGCGATGGCCGGGGCCGCGGGCTCGAGCTTGATCGTGAACCTTCCCGGCAGCCCGAAGGCCGTCGCCGAGGGACTGGAAGCGCTCCTTCCGATCCTCCCGCACGCGCTCCAGACGCTCGCCGGCGACACCGCCCACGGCTCGGAGGGCTAAGCGGCTCAGCCGGGAGCGTTACCCTCGCCGTTCAAACGCCCGGGCGCCTGGGAGGGGATGTCGTGGTCGAGGAGGAAGTCGAGCAAACCATCGAAGCCCTGCTTCAGGAACGTCGCACGTTCGCACCCCCTGAGGAGTTCACGCAACAGGCGAACTTCAAGGACCCCTCCGTCTACGAACAGGCCTCGTCGGATCCGGACGCGTGGTGGGCGTCCCAGGCCGAACGCCTGCACTGGTTCAAGAAGTGGGACGCCGTGAGCGAGCTGGATCCCCCTCATCACAAGTGGTTCGTGGGCGGACAGCTCAGCGCCTCGTACAACTGTCTCGACCGGCACCTCGACGAGCATGGCGATCGCGTCGCCTATCACTGGGTGGGTGAACCCGGGGACAGCCGCGCGGTCACCTACCGGGAGCTGCATGAGGAAGTCTCGAGGCTCGCTAACGCCCTCAAGGATCTCGGAGTCAGCAAGGGCGATCGCGTCGCCATCTATCTGCCCATGGTCCCGGAGCTCCCTGCGGCGATGCTCGCGTGTGCCCGGATCGGGGCTGCTCACTCGGTGGTCTTCGGTGGCTTCTCGGCCGAGAGTCTCCGAGACAGGATCAACGACGCGGAGTGCAAGGTCCTCATCACCGCAGATGGCAGCTACCGGCG
>JALZOM010000052.1 GCA_030913945.1 Actinomycetota bacterium | reverse complement strand
CTCGCAGTGCGGCACGGAACAACCGAGGTGCACGCACTTCCGGTAGAGGGCCTGCATCTTGGCGTCGGCGGCACCGACGGCCAGGTACACGGGCGCGTCGCCGGTCCCCTCGTAGTACGTGAGCCAGAAGCGACCCTCCGGTACGAACAGAGGCTTGAAATTCCCCTCGGGACCGATCTGTTTCAGCAACTCCTTCTGGTCGCCGACCGTGATCGTGGTTCCGAACCCGCCGGTCAACTTCGGCCACAGGAACGACAGGGTCGCCATGCCGAAGAACCCGAGGAACGCGCTGAACGAAGCGGTCCACGCCCGGTTCAAGAACTGTCGCCGCGACACGGCCAGCTGCCCCGACGTCAACGGCTTCCGCTGCTTCTCGGGGACCTTCTCGACGGTGACTTCCTTAACGGACGTCGATTCAGCATCGGCTGCTGTCGATGTTGATTCCGCCTCCGTCCGATCCGCAGTCGCGGTTCCCGCCGGTGCCGTTGCCGTCGCGGCCTTGCGCTCGCGACGCACCGTCACGTTCAGCATGAACAAGGCCCACGCCACGACGCTCACCGCGACGACGATGAGAGCGATGGTTCCCGGGCTCACTTCTCTCCCTTAGAGCTCAAAGAAGATGCCGCCTTCCCAGGGATAGACGAAGTTGAAGCCCGGTCCCCGGAAGAACATCCCGATGATCGTGAGGACCGCGAAGGTCAACATGAAGAACGAGAACAGGACGATCGCCAGCTTGCGTGCGTCGGGGGACGTTGCCGGGTTGCGATCGAGGAACGGTGCGGCAAACAGAGCGATGATCACGACGGTTGGGATCGTGACGCCGGCGACCTGTGGGTGGAAGTAACGAAGGAGCTCCTGAAGGCCGAGGAAGTACCACGGCGCCTTGGAGGGGTTCGGTGTCTGGTTGAAGTTCGCCAGCTCGCGCAGGGGTGCATCGACGGCCACCGAGAAGAACGTCAGAGCGGCGAGCACGACCAGCAACGCGACGAACTCCGCCGCCATGAGGTGCGGCCACACGTTCACGCGATCCATGGGCTGCCGTTCGACCTTCTGGATCGCCTCGGGCTTCACCACGGCCAGTAAGCGCTGGACCCGGTCCGGAACCGCGACCCCGTTGCCGTTCCCCGCCGCCTTCTTCGCCGGCGCGCCGGTCCGGGGCGCTGCTTTGGCGGCTGCGGGCTTCTCCGCCGCCGTCTTGGTTGCGGTCGCGGCGGCCGCCGGCTTGGCCTCGGTTCGCGCAGCCGCTCCATCGCCGGCCTCCGCTGCGGGTGCATCCCCGGCCTCAGCTGATGCTCCGGCTCGGTCGGGCGCCGGGGCGGTGGAGGCGTCCGGTACGTTCGGAGTGGTGGAGCCGCGCTGGGCCCTCACGCGAGCGGCCTTGGCGCGCGCCTGGGCGACGGCGGGGGAGGAACCTTTGGCGGTCTCCTCGCTCAGTACCTGCTCGAATACCTCGTCGGGGGTCGGCATATAAGTCTCTCGTTCGCCCTACATGGGGCCCGAGATGCCTCCGTCCTTTCGCACTCGCCAGAAGTGGATCGAGATGAATATCACGATGATGAAGGGGAGGAACAAGACGTGAAGCGTGTACCAGCGTAGCAACGTCTCCGGCCCGATCACGGGTCCGCCCAGTAACGCGAACTGCACCTGATTACCGATCACAGGTGAGTTCTTCATCATCTCGGTACCGACCGTGACGGCCCACACCGCAAGCTGGTCCCACGGAAGCAGGTAGCCGGTGAAGGCCAGCAGCAGCGTCAGCAGCAACAGGATCACGCCCACGACCCAGTTGAACTCCCGCGGAGGCTTGTAAGCGCCCGTGTAGAAGACGCGGGCCATGTGCAAGAAAACGCTGATGACCATTAAGTGCGCGCCCCACCTATGAAGGTTCCGGACGAGCAGACCGAACGAGACCTGCGTGTTGAGGTTCTGCATGTCCGCGTACACCATGTCGACCGACGGCCGGTAGAAGAACATCAGATAGATCCCGGTGATCGTCAGCAGGATGAACAAGAAGAAGGAAAGGCCCCCAAGGCAGAGCGTGTAGGACAGCTTGATCCCGTGTCGCTTCACCTTCACCGGGTGCAGGTGATACAGCAGCGAGTTCATGACCACGTAGGCGCGGTTGCGCGGAGAGTCCGCGTAGCCCCGCCTGAAGATCGAACCGGGCCGGAAGATCGCCCGCCATAGTTGCCCGTTGTGCAGCTTGTCTATTCCCTCCCCGATCTTCTGCCGGGGATTGAACCTTGCTACCTTGGCCAAGTCGTCCCTTTCCCTACTTCCGCTATGCCTTCTGCGAGCTTGGCACGGTTCCCATCGCCCGAGCTCCCCGCTTCTTGCCGCCGGACACCTCGCTCTGCACCAGCGCGCCGGTTGGGCACCGCTCGACGCAGAGGTTGCACCGCGTGCATGCGTTGTCGTCGATCAAGAACAGGATGTCGTCGCCCTCCATCTGCCGGGCCAGTTCGACGTTACCGGAGTCCCCGACCGCGTCGGGGTTCACCATGAAGATGCAGTACCAGGGGCAGATGTCTACGCAGCCCTCGCACAGGATGCACTGCTCGGGGATGAAGTCGATGAAGCGTTTGGGCTTCACCGCGCCCTTGAGCCAATCGCTGTCCACCAGATCCATCTCGTAGTCGACCCGGAAGACAGGCTTTTCGATGATCTCCATGTTCTTCGGGTCTGGTGGCTTAGGCATCCGTTGTCATCACTTTCCCGACATGTAGCCCTTGACGGTGTCCTGGTGGCCCTTCGTTCCGGTGCGCTTCCGCTTGCGCTCCTGCCAGACGTAGGCAGCGACCAGCATGGCGGTAAGGATCCCCATCTGCACCGCATTGGCGACGATGTCGCGCAGCATGTTGATCTGCGTCGTGTTCAACCCCGCGTCGCCCACGCCCGGGATCTCCTGGGTGAACTCGATGATCGAAGCGATGTTCTGGTCGTTCCAGTAGATGATGATCGAGGGCAGCTGACCGAGCAGAAGGATCCCCACGATCCAGATAAGCGTGCCCAACAGGATCGCTTTCGTCCACGACATCGGTTGGTCGGTTCGGGCGTAGACGCGCTCGCGGAGTGACATGCGAGCGCCATCATAGCAACGCGGGGACGGAACAATTTGGGACTTTGTGCGCTTGAGCAGGGACTTTGTCAATCGGCGCGGTCGCGCACGGAACCCTTCAACTCGTCCACCCGTCGCTCGAGCTTCCGCTGGCGCACGACCAGTGAAACGGCATAGGCACCGATCCCGATCCAGACCGCAGCGAAAGCGACCGCGAGCCAGGCGACCTCGCTCACGAGTTCACGAGCGAAAGGCCCGGAGCTCGAGCGCGTCCAGGTCGTCGGCCGTACGCCCCAGGCGGACCCTGACCGCGAGCAGCCATGCGAACAGCAGTGTGAACGCGACGAGGGCGGTGAAGAACGTGATCAGCTCCGGCCCCCCCAACCCCGAGCTGCGGGTGGGGTCGGCGATCGTAGGTCCCATCGGGTGCAGGGTCCTCCACCACTGCACCGAGAAGTGGACGATCGGGACGTCGATGAAGCCCACTATGCCCACCACGGCGGCCAGCCGGCCGGCGCTGGTTCGGTCGGTGGCCAGGCCCCTCAGCAGCAGGTATCCGACGTACGTCAGCCACAACACCAGCGTGGAGGTCAGCCGGGCATCCCACTGCCACCATGTCCCCCACACCGGGCGGGCCCAGATGGGTCCCGTGATCAGGACCAGTGTGGCGAACAGGACGCCGATCTCTGCGGCCCCGTGAGCCATCAGGTCCCACCTTCTCGCCCCGGTCCGGAGGTAGGCGATCGAGCAGACGAACACGATGGCGAAGCCGAGATACGACAGCCATGCCGAGGGCACGTGCACGTAGAAGATCCGCTGGAGCTGGCCCCCCATCGCCACGTCCGCCTCACGCGCCACGAAGAAGATAAGGAGCAGGGCAACGATGACGCCTACCCAGGCGGCCACGGCCAGCCACATAAGGGTCGGGCGGTCCGAACGGCCCGGAGGGATCGCCGGAGAAGCCTCTGTGGTCGCGATCGCGTTCATCTCCTCAGATTACTGCCCGGGGTTTTTTCGCAGACGAGCTCAGAGAGGGTCCACATCCACGAGGCGTTCGAGCTCAAAGTGCATCGGGTCCGGCCTCGCCCATCGGCCTCCCCACCGGAAGCCCCACCGCTCGAACGTCTCGACCACGCGCGGGTCCATTGACCCGGTGGTACCCAGCTGGTTCGTGGATACGTTGAGATCCACGGCCAGGCCGAAAGCGTGCATCGAGAGGGGCCTCGATGGATCGCGGTCGATGAAACGCGGGACGTAACAACCGCCGTACTGGCTCGGATCGACCAGTGTCGCCAGCCCCGCGGTCTCGAGCTCCTCGAGCGCCGCGTTCAGCTGTGGCAAGAGCAGGCGATGGCAGTTGACTTCGCCGACTATCGGAAGGGTCTCGGTTCCTATGTTTCGTTCGATCCACCCTGACTCGGGTTTGATGAACCCATCGTCAACGGTGCGGAAGGCCATCGCAGCGATCGGGCCCGCGTTCGCCTCGCCGGTGGCCTCGGGTTCCGGAACGGCCAGCGCGCCGCTGGAGCGCCCCAGCATCGGGCGCATCGGCAGCTCGGGTAAGGCGGCCTTCAGACCTCGCTCGAGGGCCACTCGGGATCCACCTTCACGCGCGCCGAACACCAGCAAGGTGGCATCGGGTTCGCTCCCGCGCATGATGCCCTCGTCCACGAGGGCGTCGACGAGGTTGGGCGCCCCGTTGTCTGCGATGGCTCCCACGGAGACGCGCCCGATCTCGGCGAAGCGAAGCGTGGTGCCGTCATCGATGGCCATCGTTTCCGCTGCGTCGAAGCTCAGCACCGTCTGACCCGCCAGCAGTGAGGTCCAGACGTGGTCCGCTGCCTCCGAAGCATCGGGGGCCAGGGACCGGTAGCGAAGCGGAGCGACGGCGCCGATGTTGAGCATCCGACGGCCCGCGGGGCCGTGGACCGCAACCCGGTGGATCTCGACGGCCGCCACCGCGGCTGCGCCGGGGATGCTTCGCGCCGTCTCGATGACTTCGTCGGCGGGCTGCGGGGCGGCAACGAGCCAGGCCGGGTCGACCGGTCCCGGCTCGGGAAGGGTGATGGGTGCGGTCAGCATCCCCTCGTCCGCGACTCCTCGATCCCCCTCGGAGCCCGCGCAAGCGACGAGGGCGATGCAGAGGAGCGCAGCGACGATCGCTGGGCGTTTCTGCGCGATCGTCGAGACGATCGCTAGTCGATCGCGAATTCGAACCCCAGAGCCCCGACGACGAGGAACACCGCGTCGAAGAACAAGAGGATGCCGAACCAGCCGCGCGCGGCTATGTCATCGAGCCCGGCTCCCGCGAACAGATCCGCGCTGAGCTCCACCCCGGCGATGAATGCCGGGACCAGAACCGGCAAGGCCAAGATGGGAAGGATGAGCTCGCGGCTCCGGGTCTGCGAGGCGAGCGACGCGAACAGGGTTCCCACGGCCACGAAGCCGATGTCGACGAGCACGATCACGAGGGCCAGCATCAGCCAGCTCGAAAGATCGAGCGAGAAGAAGAGCCCGAACACGGGGACGAGGAACACCTCGACCAGTGCGAGGAGGACCAGGTTCGCAGCCGCCTTCGAAAAGAAGATCCCGGACCGATCCAGTGGCACGAGGAGCAATGCGTCTAGGGCACCCTCCTCCCGCTCGACTTCGAACGTTCGTGCGAAGCCGATCAGGCCGGCGAAGAGAACGGTGATCCACAAGAATCCCGCCACCACCTTCGCCGAGGCGCGCGTCGCGTCCGGGAGCGTGAACGCCAGTACTAGGGCCACTGTGAATGCGAACGCCAGCATCGGGGGCAGAGTGTCCCGGCTCCGCGCCTCGACCCTCAGATCCTTGCGCGTAAGCGCCGCGGTCTTTGCCACGAAACCGACGCCGCTCACGAGAACGTCTCGGCTTCGGGTCGCTCTCGGTAGCTTCCCTGAACCACGGTTCGTCCCCGCTTCAGGATGAGCCCGCCGTGCGCGAACGCCTTGAGCTTCTTCGCGCCGTGCGTCGCGACGAGCGCGATCCGTTCCGGCGTCCACCACTCTTGGATAGCGCGCGAGACAAGTGCGGCGGCTTCATCGTCGAGATTGGCGTAGGGCTCGTCGAGCAACAACAGGTCCGGGGAATGGACGAGCGCTCGGGCTACCGCGGTCCGCTGCTTCAACCCCGCCGACAGCACGCCGGCGCGCGTCGCGCTGTGTTCGGCCAGACCTATCTGCTCGAGGAGGGGTTCCAGGTCGGGTCGCACCCGGCCGTGAAGTACAGCGAAGAGTTCGAGGTTCTCGCGCACCGTCAATCGCGAATAGAGGCCCGCGCTGTGACCGGCGTACCCGACCCGGCGCAC
>JALZOM010000007.1 GCA_030913945.1 Actinomycetota bacterium | reverse complement strand
GCTCATCACATAGGACAGCAACCTCGATGAGGGGCGGAGGACAGCAACCCCGCTGGGAGGTTTCGATACGAGGGTGTTGCGTATCTGTCCTCGGCGTGCTATCAAATACGCAACGGACTCGTATCGAAAGGAGCACCACGGTGGAGGAAACCGTTGTGAAGGCGCAACCCTACCAACGGCGCTGGCTGGCGCTCGCCGTGCTGGCGCTCAGCCTCGTCGTCATCGGGATGGACAACACGATCCTCAACGTCGCCCTGCCCACCCTCGTTCGAGATCTCAGGGCCACGGCGAGCGAACTTCAGTGGATCGTCGATTCTTACGTCCTCGTGTTCGCTGGTCTCCTGCTCACCATGGGCGCCCTGGGCGATCGCTTCGGCCGCAAGCTCGCGCTACTGGTGGGGATGGTCATCTTCGCGATCGCCTCGGCGGGTTCCGCGTGGGCAAGCTCCCCCGAACTCTTGATCGCGACGCGCGCCGCGATGGGGATCGGAGCGGCCTTGATCATGCCCTCCACCCTCTCGATCATCACCGAGATCTTTCCGCCGAACGAGCGAGGGCGGGCGATAGCGGCGTGGGCCGCGCTCGCAGGACTTGGGATCGTCGCAGGCCCGGTCATCGGAGGGTGGTTGCTCGAGAACTACTGGTGGGGGTCCATATTCCTCGTCAACCTGCCGATCGTCCTTCTCGCGCTCGTCGCCGGATACGCGCTGGTCCCGGAATCGAAGGACCCCAAAGCTACGCCTTTGGATCCGATCGGCGCCGCTTTGTCGATCGGCGGACTGAGCGCACTCGTTTTCGGAATCATCGAAGCTCCGGATCGAGGATGGACGGACGGGGTGACGTTGGCGGCGTTCGGTCTCGCCGCCGTCTTGCTTGCCGCCTTCGTCGCGTGGGAGCTTCGCTCGAAGCATCCGATGTTGCGGATCAGTTTCTTCAAGGACCCACGCTTCACCGCGGCGAGCATCGCGATCACTCTGATCTTCTTCGCCCTGTTCGGAGCGATCTTCGTCCTCACCCAGCATCTGCAGTTCGTACTCGGTTACTCGGCGCTCGAGGCAGGTTTCCGAGTCACTCCCATCGCAACGCTCGTCATTGGCGCTCCGATCGCGGCGCGCGTGGTCGAACGCATCGGGACCAAGGCCGTGGTCACTGCCGGGTTGGCGGTGGTAGCGATCGCGCTGTGGTTAGTCTCGGGAGTAGACATCGACAGTGGGTACGCACCGATCGGGTGGGCTCTCGCGCTGATGGGCCTTGGGATGGGCGCAACCATGGCCCCCGCCACCGATTCGATCATGGGTTCGCTGCCGCTCGCCAAGGCTGGGGTGGGATCGGCCATGAACGACACGACCAGGATGGTCGGAGGCGCCCTCGGTGTCGCCGTGATCGGGAGTGTCTTGTCATCGTCCTACGGCGAAGCGATGGCCCCCGCGGTCTCTAACCTGCCGGCTCCGGCAGCCACTGCGGCAAGCGACTCCGTAGGTGCAGCGCTGGCGGTCGCCGGGCGCAACGGTCCCCCAGCCGTCGACCTGATCCAGGCCGCCCGTTCTGCGTACGTCGAGTCGATGGGGGACGCGGTCATCGTCGCCGCGGAAGCGGCATTGCTGGGGGCGGTCGTGGCGCTGGTCTTCCTGCCTGCGAGACCGCGCGAGGGCGTCACTCGTTCCGATGACGTGGTCCGTCCTCTCGAGACGGCGGCGCGTTGATCGGCCCGGTCCGGCCAGCTAGCAGCGAGATAAGAGCACCCGGACGTCCCCGCGACGCCCGGGTGGAGCAAGCGATCCTCGACGCTGCACTGGACCTCTTCCTCGAAGTCGGGTTCGACGCGATGAGCATCGAATCCGTCGCCGAACGAGCCTGCGTCGCCAAAACCACCATCTACCGTCGCTGGGGGTCCAAAGAGGAACTGGTGGTGGCTACCATCAGCACCCTCTACGAAGGGATGGAGATCCCGGACACGGGCGATGTGCGGGCCGACCTAACCAGCGTGGTCAAGCACATGCACGGACTCATCCGAAGGACGAAGGCCGGTCAAGCCCTGCCCCGGATGGCCGGGGAGCTCGCACGGGATACGCCCCTGGGCCAGGCGTACATGAGGAGCGTCATGGGTCCGAAGATCGAGGCCGCAGGCGAAGCACTCCAGCGGGCCAAGGATCGAGGGGAGCTGCGAGAGGATCTCGACGTCCAGATAGCGGTCGCGTCGATCATCGGCCCGATGATGTTTCTCGTGCTGACGGGCAGGATCGCGAGCTTCGGCGACGACCTGGCGGCTCGCTTGGTCGATCAGTCGATCGGCGGGATGAGACGAGCCGACTAGCAACACCCTCTTGGCCGGCTAGACCGGCCAGGCAGAGCACGCTGGAGCGACGAGATCAACCGAGCAGCTTCCCTACCTCTTCTGGTATCGCCAGCGGCGAGAAATCGCCGTCATCGCGCATCCTCTGCGCAGCGTTGACCATCGCGGCGACCGCGACCCACGTTAACGGGCCACCTACGCTGACGCGTTGCGCACCTGCGTCCGCGATCTCGCTCATCGACAGGTGCGGACGAGCCAGAACGTTGACCGGCTTGGACACCGCCTCGCACACCGCGCGTATCTCATCGATGCTCGGCAGTCTCGGCGCATACAGTACGTCGGCGCCGGCATGCTCGAAAGCCTGAAGTCTGGCGATCGTATCGTCTAGGTCGGGGTTGTCGCGAACATAGTTTTCGGCGCGCGCCGTGAGCACGAACGGAAAGTCGAGACCTCTCGCCGCCTCGCATGCTGCGGCCACTCGTTCGACCGCGTGATCGAATCCGTAGATCTCACCCGCCGGGTCGTAGTCCTCGATCGAGCCACCGACGGCGCCGGCCCCGGCTGCTCGAGTGACGGCATTGGCGGCTGCCGCGGGCTCGGGTCCGTGCCCATTCTCGAGATCGACCGACACGGGCAGGCTGGTGGTCCGATCCAACACCCGGATGTGTTCGGCGACCTCGTCGAGTGTCGCCTCGCCGTCGCTCCGCCCGAGCGTGAACGCGAAGCCAGAGCTGGTAGTGGCGAGCGCCTGGAAGCCGAGCTTCTCGAGCACTCGGGCCGAGCCGGCGTCCCAAGGATTGGGAATGATGAAGGGCTCGCCCGTATGCAGCGCCAGGAAGGCCGCCGCTTTCTGCTCTTGGGTCAGATCCACGATTCGACTCCTTTCAGTTGGCCGTTCAGGCCACCGGGCAACGGGATCCAGGGCCACAAGGAATCCCCCCCCAACCCCGTGAGCAGGGTTCGGGGCCCCGTGGATCCATCTAGTTTCTTGGCACACATTGGTACATCGCACACCAAATCGGCCAACCCCCTAGCCGGGACCAATCACAAGGGTCTACCATCAGCCATTCATGATGAGTCAGCAGGCATCGGAGCCTGCAACATCCAGGGGGGTCCTGTGAAGAAGAAGCTCAGCATCGTTCTTGTGGGCGCACTTTTTTCGTCCGTGCTGGTGATGACTGGTTCACCGTCAATCGCTAGACGCAACCCAAACTCGCTCGACGTGTATTCGACCGTCGTGAATGCGGGGCAGCTCGGGCAGCTCTCCGAGCAAGGTTTTGACATCACCGGCCAGCGGACCACCCGAGAGGGGACCAAGGTCGATCTCATACTCACGCGCCAGCAGAGGGCCGAACTCCAGCAGCGGGGCATCGACACCAAGCTGACCCGAGTCAAAGGCGGAAAGACCGTGAAGCAGTTCGCCGCCGCTCAGGCGGCGAACGGCTTCGAGGTATGGCGCTCCTACGACGAGCCGGGCGGTTTCCGCGACCAGATGTACGCGGCCGCTCGCCAGAACCCCCAGATCGCCAAGCTCGTCACCTTGGGCACCACGATCCAGGGTCGCGAGATCCTCGCGCTCAAGCTCACTCAGGGTGCACGAGGCCAGGCGGACGGCAGCCGTCCAGCGGTGCTCTACAGCTCTACTCAACACGCGCGGGAATGGATCGCCGCGGAGCACAACCGGCGCCTGATGAATCACTTCATCAACGGTTGGCGAGCGGATAACAAGGACATCAAGAACCTGCTCAAGAGCACCGAGCTGTGGTTCGTGCTCGTCGCTAACCCCGATGGCTACCAGTACACGTTCGACGTCGAGCGCCTGTGGCGCAAGAACCTGCGCGACAACGACGGCGACGGCGAGATCACTATCGTCGACGGTGTCGACCCGAACCGTAACTACCCCAACCACTTCAAGTACGACGAGGAGGGCTCCTCTTCCATCATGTCGAGCCAGACCTACCGGGGCCCCTCGCCCGTATCGGAGGCAGAGACCCAGGCGATGAAAGGTTTGCTGGACCGGATCGGCTTCGAGTTCCAGGTCAACTACCACTCGGCCGGCGAATGGCTGCTGTACGCGGAGGGCTGGCAGGTTTCGACGCCTACCGCCGATGACCCGATCTACTACGCGTTGTCGGGCAACCTCGACACACCGGCGATCCCCGGCTACCACCCCGGGTTGAGCTCCGACGTCCTCTACGTCACGAATGGCGAGACCACGGACTACGCCCACGGAGGCACGGGAGCTCTGGCATGGACCCCCGAGCTCTCAGAAGGTTGCCCCGGTTGCGGCTTCGTCTTCCCTGACAGCGACGCGCTGGTCCAGGCGGAGTTCGAGAGGAACCTGCCGTTCGCGATGTCGGTCGCAAAGTCGGCGGACGACCCCGACGACCCCGACTCGTCACTCGGCATCGACACCAAGTCCTTCTACCTCGAGAGCGACGACCCCTACAAAGAAGGTCTCCCGGGAGCGAACTTCGCCTTCGACTACTCCTACGGCGACCCCCAGCCGGTGCAAGTGCTCGCGAAGCGCAGCCTCGGGCCCGTGACGGCGCAGTACCGCATCAACGGTGGGGCAGTGCAGAGCGCACCCACTTCGGAGTGGACCGGTGGCGAGACTTACAACCCCGCCGACGTCTGGTACCACCAGTTACGCGGCACGGTGACCGGAACCTCACCGGGTGATTCGGTCGAGGTGTGGTTCACAGGCGGCGGTGAGCGCAGTGACTCGTTCACCTATCGGGCCGTCTCCGAGACTGGAAACGACGTTCTGGTCGTAGCCGCCGAGGACTACACCGGCGCATCGCCGGTACAGACGCCGGGGCCGCACTACCTGGACTACTACCTCGATGCGCTAGAAGCCAACGGCGTTACGGCCGATGTATACGACGTGGACGCACGTGCGCGAACCGCCCCGGACCACCTCGGCGTGCTCAATCACTATGACGGCGTGATCTGGTACACGGGCGACGACGTCGTCACTCGGCAGCCGGGTCGGGCGGGGGGTAACGCGGATCGTCTCGCGAACGACGAGATGCTCGAGTTCCGCGAGTACATGAACGAGGGCGGTCGGGTGGCGTACACGGGCAAGCGCGCCGGACAGCAGTTCTCCGGCGCCGGAGTCGGCACCCAGATGTTCGACCCGAAGGATGAGGGTCCGTGCCTCCCTGCGAACCCGACGTGGGATGACCGTCGCTGCCTAGCACTGCGTGGGTCCCTTTTCGGTGGGGACGCCGTCAACGACGTGTTGGAGTACTGGTTCGGCGGCTTCGTACAGATCGCGGGCGATGGCACGGATGACGACGGGAATCAGTACGACGTCGACGGCATCGACGACCCGTTCACCGGGTTGTCGTGGGGCTTCAACGGCCCCGACAGCGCCGACAACCAGAACAGCAATTCGTCCTTCGTGGCGACCAGCGGCATCCTGCCGCCCGACGAGTTCCCGCAGTTCCTCAGCTGGCCGTCATCCCGCTGGGACAAGCCGGGGGGTCCGTTCGAGCCCCACACCGGGTCGCGGTACGCCTATTCACAGCTTGCCGACGTCACCTACAAGCGGCTCACTCGTGAGATCGCGGTGCCAGCGGGCGGAGGCGATCTGAAGTTCTGGACCTCCTACGACACGGAGGAGCATTGGGACTTCCTGGCGGTGGAGGCACGGACGGTCGGTAGTGACGACTGGACCACGCTTCCGGACGAGAACGGGCACACGACGCAGGACACCGGTGACAGCTGTCCGGCAGGGTGGTTCGAGCTGCACCCGTTCCTGGAGCATTACCAGACGCTCAATGCAGACGGGACATGCAGTCCCACCGGCTCGACCGGTGAATGGAACGCCGCGTCCGGCAACTCCAACGGATGGCAGGAGTGGTCCATGGACCTCTCCGATTACGCAGGCGGCACCGTCGAGGTCTCGATCGCCTACATCAGCGACTGGTCGGTGCAGAACCTCGGCGTGTTCATCGACGACGTGACGCTGCCGGACGGCACGACCACGTCGTTCGAGACGGATTCGGGTGGCTGGCAGATCACAGGCCCGCCCGAAGGCAGCGGAGCTAACGCCAACAACTGGATCTTCACCGACGCTGCCGGCTTCCCTGTCGGCGCCTCGATAACGACCCCCAGGTCGCTCCTGATGGGGTACGGATTCGAGGGGATCTCGACGCAGGCCAAGCGCAACGCGGTCATGGAAAGGATGCTGGAGCACCTGCTGCAGCCGTAAGACGGGACGCTAACAAGAGAGGGGCGGCACCCAGGTGCCGTCCCTCTTTTCGTTGCGGCCCCCGGGTTAGCCGCGCCGATGCATACTTTGAAAGACCCGGCATCGGTGGGGGGATGCCATTGGCGGGGCTACCGGTGCACCCTGGAGGATCGTTGGAAGCGGTGAACGTGGAGTGACGACCGAGCGAGCGGATCGATTGCGCGCCTACTTCATCGACTCCCCCGTGGGAATGGCCTTCGTCGATCTCGACGGGCGCATCCGAGACGCGAACCCAGCCCTCGAGGAACTTCTCGGCTACTCGTCCGACGACCTGATCGGCCTCAGCCTTCGGGACCTGTCACCCACCGGGGCGAACCCGATCGGCGTCGATGACCTCCTTGCATTGCAGGAAGGCAAGAACACACGGGCCACCGCAGAGGCGCAATCCGCGCGCGCCGACGGAAGCACTTTCGTGGCCGAGTTGAATGCGTCGAAGGCGCAGGGGGTCGATGGCTTCGTGATCACGATGCAAGACATCACCCGGCGAAGCGCTGAGCTTCAGGCCGTGTCGGAGGAGCGCGAGCTACTCAAGCGCGTGGTGACAAGCTCCGCGGACGCCATCTGCCTCGTTGAGCTCTCCGGAACGATCATCGAGTGGAACCCCGCAGCGGAAAGGTTGTTCGGCTGGAGCAAGGCCGAGATCATAGGTCAGCCCCTCTCGACTCTCCTTCCCTCTGAGGCGCTCGATCAGGCCGGCGACATCCTCAGGCGGGAACGAGAAGGCTTGATCGTCGAGGAGATCGTCCCCCGGCTCCGCAAAGACGGAACGGTATTCGAGGCGGAGCTTACGGCTTCCGGTGTGCGCGACCAGCGTGGCAACATCATCGGTTACGTCGGCAGCTACCGGGACGTCACCGAGAGGTTGTTGGTTGAGACCGCGTCCTCCGCGGTCGCGTCCGATCTCGATCCGCTCGGCGCCTTTACGCGCTTCGCCGAGGTCCTCAAGGAGGTGTTCCCTTTCGCACAGCTCACGCTGAGCGTCATCGAAGGAGGCGGTTACAGGCGCGTGGTCAGCGTGGGCAACCAGGGGGGGGCTTTCACGCGCGACGAGATCGTTCCGCGCGAGGGGAACTCGCTGAAGGAAGTGGTGGATTCAGGAAAACCGCTGATCGTCCAGGACACGCGCACCAGCAGATGGCCCTTCGATCAGATACTGGCACAGCGAGGCATCGGCTCGTACATCGTCGTGCCCCTGCTCGAGAACGATCGAGTCTTCGCCACGATCAACCTCGGATTCGCCAAGGTCCAGGTTCCGACGGAACAGATGCTCCATCTGCTCACCTCGATCGGGCAAGGCGTCGCTCAAGGTGTGAAGAACATCCTGGTATACGAACAGCAGAAAGAGTCGATCGAGCGTTTGAGAGCAGTTGACGAGATGAAGAACTCGTTCCTGCAGGCGGTGTCTCATGAGCTCCGCACGCCCCTGACGGTTGTACTGGGATTGACCCTGACACTTCAAAAGCATTCAGGCACTCTTGACGAGACTCAACATAAAGAGGTCTTGAGGATGCTGACTTCGAACGCGCGAAAGCTGGAGCGTCTCCTCACCGATCTCCTGGATCTCGACCGGCTGACCCGTGGCGTACTCGAGCCGCACCTCCGTCAAACTCGCCTCGACGACCTAGTGCACCGGATGACGAAAGAAGTCGACCTTGGCGATCGAACTCTCCATATCGACGCGCACGAGGTCGAGATCCTGGTCGATGCAGCCAAAGTGGAACGGATCGTCGAGAACCTCCTCGTCAACGCGATACGTCACACGCCGGAAGGGTGCCGGATCTGGGCACGTGTAGACAAAGATCCGGAAGGCGCACTCCTCGCCGTCGAGGACGACGGGCCCGGCGTAGATGATGAATCCAAGAAGGCGATCTTCGAGCTCTTCAGACAAGGCGCCGAGAAACCCGCGATCGGAACGGGAGTGGGCCTGACGCTGGTGACGCGCTTCGCCCAACTCCATGGTGGTCGCGCCTGGGTCGAGGATCGACCGGGTGGAGGAGCATCCTTCCGGGTGTTTCTCCCAAACAGACCGCCGGGTAGTGAGAACGTCGACGAGAGCGGCAGTTAAGCAACGTCAGCATTCGATGACGTCCCACCACCGTATCGCTTAGTGAGGTTGACCTGGCTGAAGCTCCCGGGGTCGTTTCTTTCCACAGACCCGCCCGACTGTACCCCGAGCCAGTCGATGGAGATCGCTCCGCCGCCGACGGTGCCAGAGCCGGATCCGCCCGAGGCAGGCGGACGCAGAACTACGTAGGACGCCCGAAACCGGCA
>JALZOM010000115.1 GCA_030913945.1 Actinomycetota bacterium | reverse complement strand
GGCGCTCCTAGCGCTGGCGGTGGCCTCAGCGACTGTAGGCATTCGGCTGTGACCGCCTCTGGAAAAGGTTCTTGACCCCTGAGGCCCCCCAAACCGTTCCCCATTTGCCAGCATGCCTCTAGCCGGTTATCGTTAGCACTCTCGCACATTGAGTGCTAACGGCTCCGGGTAGACCGGGGCGAACTTTTCCAAGGAGGTAGCCAATGCCGAAGATTCTGGCGTTTGAAGAAGAGGCGCGTCGTGCCCTCGAGCGAGGCATGAACCAGCTCGCCGACGCGGTCAAGGTGACGCTCGGCCCCCGCGGCCGCAACGTCGTGCTCGAGAAGAAGTGGGGCGCTCCCACTATCACCAACGACGGCGTCTCCATCGCCAAGGAGATCGAGCTCGAGGATCCCTTCGAGAAGATCGGTGCCGAGCTCGTCAAAGAGGTCGCCAAGAAGACCGACGACGTGGCCGGAGACGGCACCACCACCGCCACGGTCCTCGCTCAAGCAATGGTCCACGAGGGCCTTCGCAATGTAGCTGCGGGCGCCAACCCGATCGCCATCAAGCGCGGCATCGAGAAAGCTGTGCAGACGGCCGTCGACTCGATCAGGTCCACCGCTCGCGACGTGGATAGTCGCGAGCAGATCGCGCAGGTGGCGGCCATCTCCGCCAACAACGACGCCGAGATCGGCGAGACCATCGCCGAGGCCATGGACAAGGTCGGCAAAGACGGTGTCATCACGGTCGAGGAGTCCAACACGTTTGGGCTCGAGCTCGAGCTGGTCGAGGGGATGCGTTTCGACAAGGGCTACATCTCGCCGTACTTCGTCACCGACGCCGAGCGGATGGAAGTGGTGCTCGAAGAGCCGTACATCCTCATGGCCAACCAGAAGATCTCCGCGGTCAAGGACATGCTGCCGGTGCTCGAGAAGGTCATGCAGGCCGGCAAGCCGCTCCTGATCGTGGCGGAGGACCTCGAGGGCGAAGCTCTCGCCACCCTCGTCGTCAACAAGATCCGCGGCACGTTCAAGGCCGCAGCGGTTAAAGCCCCTGGGTTCGGAGACCGTCGCAAGGCGATGCTCCAGGACATCGCCATCCTTACAGGTGGTCAGGTCGTCTCGGAGGAGATCGGGCTCAAGCTCGAGTCGGTCGGCCTCGAGATGTTGGGGACGGCCCGCAAGATCGTCGTCAGCAAGGACGACACGACGGTGGTCGAGGGCGGCGGAACCGCCGACGAGATCTCCGGACGTATCAACCAGATCAAGGCTGAGATCGAGCGCTCGGACTCGGACTACGACAGCGAGAAACTCCAGGAGCGCCTCGCGAAGTTGTCCGGCGGCGTCGGGGTCATCAAGGTCGGAGCCGCGACCGAGGTCGAGCTCAAGGAGAAGAAGCACCGCATCGAAGATGCGGTGCAGACGACGAGGGCGGCCGTCGAAGAGGGCATCGTCGCCGGTGGCGGCGTAACGCTCCTGCACGCTCAGGAGGCCATCGAGAAGGTCGAGCTGGCCGGCGACGAGGCGACGGGCGCCTGGATAGTCAAGAAGGCTCTCGAGGAGCCGCTCAAGGTGATCGCCCGCAACGCCGGTCTCGAAGGTGGAGTCGTCATCGAGAAGGTGCGCGGGCTCGGCCCCGGCGAGGGCCTCAACGCTGCGAACGGCGAATACGGCGATCTCTTCAAGGCGGGCGTGGTTGACGCCGCAAAGGTGACCCGCTCCGGGCTGCAGAACGCAGCCTCGATCGCAGCTCTGTTCCTAACGACCGAGGCGATCGTCGCGGACAAGCCGGAGAAGGAGAAGATGCCGGCCATGCCCGACGGCGGAGGCATGGACTTCTAGCCTCTCTTCGTTTCAGTAACTTCAAAGGCCCCCGGTTCTTCCGGGGGCCTTTGACATGTGGTGGGTGCCATCTGGGACGCCTCCGGGGACGCCATACCTCCGGGACTCCACACCGTTTCTTAGTCGCCCTCCGGCATGTCGTCCCCTCCGGCTCCTCCCCGTGGGGCTGGCTCGCCGCGTGGTGCAGCGGCCAACCAAACCCCTACCTGCGTGAAACCGAGCCCCTCTAAGTTATTCGCCCGTGGTGCCGTCTATGGCTTCTCGCATCAGGTCTAGGTGGCCGTTGTGGCGCGCGGTCTCTTGCAGCGTGTGGAGCACGATCCATCTGAGGGAGTAGTCGCTTCGCCGTGGGAGACGCGAGAGATCATCAAGAGACGCTTCGTGCACGATGTCGCGCGCCCTTGCGGTCTCCTCGCGGAACATGGTTACGATCGCTTCCGTGCTCTCGTCCGGCTCGATGCGGAACTCGGCATCGGGATCGTCCTCATCCTCGTCCCAGCTCCAGAGGACCTCCACGTCCTCTCCGAGCAAGCAGCCCTGGAACCACCACCGCTCCGAGTACGCCATGTGCTTGATCAGACCAAGCATCGTCAATCCGGACGGCGTCATGGGGCGGCGGACGTCCTCGTCGCTCAGTCCCTCGAGCTTCCAGAGGGCGGTCGCGCGGTGATAGTCGAGGTACGCCTCGAGGGTCTCCTTCTCCGAGCCCGTGCGCGGCGGTTCGTGTCGGTGGGCAGCCGCCACCACTACCCCACCAGTCGCGGGGGGCTACTCACCCGTCACGCCGTCGATCGCTTCGCGCATGAGGTCTAGGTGGCCGTTGTGGCGCGCGGTTTCTTCCGTCATGTGGATGACTATCCATCGCAGCGAGTAGCCGCTTCGTTTCGGGTGTGTTGATACACCGTCCAACGATGATCCCTTCACGATCTTGCCCGCTTCCTCTGTCTCTTGTTGGTACAGGGTGAGGATCTCGTCGGTGGACTCGGTTGGCTCGATGCGGAAGTCCGCATCCGGGTCTTCGTCCGTCCAGGGAAAGTCGACGTCACGATCGAGGAAGACCTGCTGGAACCACCAGCGCTCGACGTAGGCGATGTGTTTCACGACGCCGAGCATGGTCAATCCCGACGCAGTCATGGGACGCCGCAGGTCCTCGTCGCTCAGGCCCTCGAGCTTCCACAACACGGTCGCTCGTTGCCAGTCGAGGAAGCCCTCGAGGGTCTCCTTCTCCGGGCCTGCGTGGGGTGGCTCGGGCCGATCCGGCTTCGTCGCCAACTGGGTCTCCTCCTGGTCGTGTCCGAGGAGGCTAACCCGGGCAAGAGAAAGGCCCTCGTCGGGACGAACGAGGGCCTTTGCGAAGCCAGCCTTCGACGGTGGGGGCGACCATCTAAAGACTTAATGACATCATCGGCGCCTGGATGGACCAACTCAACCGATTTGCCGGGTAGAAGATCCCTAGCCCCTACCCCCGCGATCCGGACGTTCGTGACTAGTTAGCTGAAGCTGAGCCCGGGTATCAGCGGGTTTCTTTGTGCGCGGTGTGCAAGGAGCACCACCGGCAGTACTTCTTGAGCTCCATCCGGTCGCGGCTGTTGTGCCGGTTCTTCTCGGTTATGTAGTTGCGCCGCTTGCACTGCGTGCATTCGAGCGTCACGTGGATGCGGCGATCACTGGCCATGCTTCACCTCGCGCTGAATGGCTTGAGAACCTCGGAAGAGGAGAAGTATAGCGGGCCGAGCCGCCGGTCAGGCCTGGGCGGTCTTGAGCAGACGGCTGAGCGCGCCGCGAGCCGAGGATCGCTCCGGGCCCCAGTCCATGCGGGGGGCCGGCGAGAAGGATGCGATGGGGTCCGGCCCGTCGGGGGTGGGCTGGGTAGCGAGGTCCCACACGCTCCGCTTCGCGGGGGCTGGGGGCGGCGGCGGGGGTGGAGGAGGCGGCGGGGCAGAAGCTCGAGCCCGGGTAGCCGTCGCGGCTCCCACGCCCACGGCAACCCGCTGGTGAGCCGGGACCGGTCGAGTGGGCAGGCCCTGGGCCGGATGATCCATGATCGCGGCGTCGCGGCTGCCACTGAGGGCGTCCGTCACCTGCGAACGGGCCTCTTCGAAGGCCTGGTCGACCTCGTTGCGAAGCTCGTTCATAGGGGTCACGGGGGCCTGGTGCCGCAGGGAGTGTCCCAGCAGGCAGAAGCCCCCGGCGTCCTCGACGTCGGTGCCACAGTGGTTGCAGAATCGGTTAGCCATATGCCAAATACCTCCAAGGGTTTCTTCGGTATCCGGCGGCTCGGAGTTGAGCGCGGGGCGTGGAAATCGGTGCTCGTAGCGGCGGGTGGACTCGAACCACCGACTCGGCGATTATGAGCCGCCTGCTCTGCCCCTGAGCTACGCCGCCAGGAAGGTGGAGCCCCCTCACGGAATCGAACCGTGGACCTTCTCCTTACCATGGAGACGCTCTGCCGTCTGAGCTAAGGGGGCAGACTTTATGGGCGCTGACCTGCTAATTCGGCCATTCTGCTCTCGACTGATCCAAGTGCATGACGCCCCGAGAGGGTCATACCTTCCGAAGAAGCAACCGTGAACCGGAAGGATACCCGCCATGAAGGCGGTCGACACAAGTTCGATCAGCGACCTAGCAACATCCGGCGCGCGCAACCCTAGTGGCAGCACCCATTGGGCTCACGGCCGACCCTCCGACCGAGGAAACCTTGCTAACATCTGCCTGCGTGGAGCGTAGGCGAGGTTGCTCGGTTCTCCCATGGCGGCGGATACGCAAAAGCATTCCCCTGGTGCTGCGACGCCCCCTGAGACGCTTGTGGCTCAACTCCCTGGGAAGGCTCAACGATGCTCTGGCCCCGAACGACAGAATGGTGCCATGGAAGGTGTACAGCCGCACCATTGGGGGCGGGGATTTCGAACGCGTTGGCGTGAGGTATCTGCAGCGCTTCATTGAGATCGGCGAACTGATGCCGACCGACCGCGTCCTGGATGTGGGGTGCGGGGTTGGTCGAATGGCAGTTCCACTGACTTCCTACTTATCCCCGGAGGGAAGCTATCGGGGATTCGATGTCGTTAAGGAGAGCGTGAGATGGTGCACACGACGCATCACTCCTCATTACGACACCTTCCGCTTCGATCACGTCGACGTCTACAACAAGCACTACAACCCCGGGGGCACACTCAATGCGAACAGCTTCGACTTCCCCTACCCCGACGCTTCCTTTGACTTCGTCTTTCTGATCTCGGTCTTCACGCACCTTTTGCCACCGGACATGAAGAATTACTTGAGTGAGGTCGCAAGAGTTCTTGCGCCTGGGGGCAGAAGCTTCATCACCTATACGCTCCTCAACGACGAGATCCTTCGATCGATCGAGAGAGGCAAGAGCCACCTGCCCTACGTTCATCTGAGGGACGGTTACCGCACTGTCGAGCCGGACGAGCCGGAAACGTCCGTGGCCTTCTACGAGGAGGATGTCCGAGCGCTCTACGACGCACTGCGCCTGCAGATCATCGAGCCGATCAGGTTCGGATCATGGTCGGGTCGAGATGGAGACTCGCACCAGGACATCGTTGTTGCCCGCAAGCTCAATTGAGCCAGGAACCCACTCTTCATCCCTAGTAAGCGCCCTTGTTTTGTTCTCATCGAGGCTAGGCCTCCCTGCCGTCCCATCTCTAGACGTTGATTCTTCCGCTTTTCCCCGAGTTTCAGACTCAGCTGATGGACGATCGTTGAAACCCCAGGAGCGTCGAATGGCCCGCAAGCGGCAACCCCTTGGAGTGGCTAGAGGGGGGCGGGGCCCGCGTCTCTTACCGGTTGGGACACGGCTCCCGAGAAGGCGTCGAAGTTCTTGTGGAAGCGCTGGGCCAGCTCGCGGGCGGTCGTCTCGTATTCCTCTTCGTTCGACCACGTAGCGCGCGGGTCGAGGATCTTTCCGGAGACGCCCGGGCACGACACCGGGATCGCGAGGTTGAAGATCGGATCCCGCTTCGTCTCGACATCGTTCAGTTCGCCCGAGATCGCCGCGCGGACGATCCGCCTGGTGGTCGGGAGGTCGATGCGCTCGCCCACCCCGTACGGCCCGCCCGTCCACCCGGTGTTGATCAAGAAGACGCGCGAGCGGTGTCGTTCGATGCGCTCGGCGAGCATCTCGGCGTAGACCACTGGAGACAACGGCAGGAACGGTGCGCCGAAACAGGTGGAGAAGGTGGCTTCGGGCTCGGTTCCGAGGCCGACCTCTGTCCCGGCCAGCTTCGAGGTGAAGCCCGACAGGAAGTGATAGATGCTCGATTCCCGGTTGAGTCGAGCCACCGGAGGCAGCACGCCGAACGCATCAGCCGTGAGGAAGACCACCGTGGCCGCGTGGCCCGCCTTGCCGTCATCGTCGTAACCGGGGATGAACTCGATCGGATAAACGGCTCGCGTGTTCTCGGTGTGGGTGCTGTCGGCGTAGTCGGCCTCGCGATCCTCGTTCACCACGACGTTCTCGAGGATGGAGCCGAACCTGATGGCACCGTAGATCTGGGGCTCCTTCTCGGGCGAGAGGTCGATGCATTTGGCGTAGCAGCCGCCTTCGAGATTGAACACGCCGTTGTCGGACCAGCCGTGCTCGTCGTCCCCGATCAGCGATCGTCCCTCGTCCGCCGACAACGTCGTCTTTCCCGTGCCCGAGAGGCCGAAGAACAGCGCGACGTCATCGTCGTTGGCGCCGACATTGGCGGAGCAGTGCATCGTGAGGACGCCCTGGGTGGGAAGGAGGTAGTTCGCTGCAGAGAAGATGGATTTCTTCATCTCGCCTGCGTACTTCGTTCCGATGATGACGACCTTTCGACGTTCGAGATCGAGGCCGACGAAGGTTCCGGAGTTGGTGCCATCCCGTTCGGGGTCGGCCTTCAGCGTCGATGCCGAGATCAACGTGAAATCCGGCTCGAAGTCCTCGAGCTCCTTTGCGGTCGGACGCCGGAAGAGCTCACGTACGAACAGCGCATGCCAGGCGAACTCCGCGATCACGCGCACCTTGATCCGGTATGCCGGGTCGGCCCCCACGTAACCGTCGACGATGAATAGATCGCGGTCCTTGTGATGTTCGATGGCGCGGGCGGTGAGCCGGTCGAAGGCCTCGGGGTCGATGGGCTGATTGAATCCACCCCACTCGATGCGGTCCTTCGACTCACCGTGAGCCACGATGAAGCGGTCCTTCGGCGAGCGGCCGGCGTGTTCGCCGGTGTACGCGACCAGGGCGCCGGAGTCCGCGAGGATCCCCTCGCCCCGGGCGATCGCCTTCTCGATCAGCTCGGGAACGGTCAGGTTTACGTGCGCGGTCTCGGATCGCGGCATGTCTTCATCGACGCTCCCGATCATCCTCTTGCCTCCCGGAGGAGTTCCTCTCGTCTCAGGCGTCCGGCGAGGCACCGCCGCACGTTCGACGACCGACGTGAGCCCGTACATTACTTGCTCGGCGCAGTTCCACTACGAAGCGTGGGGCGCAGCGAACCGAACGCACGTTCGTTTTCGGGCCGTCGCTTTGCTCGCTTTTTCACCGGTTCCCGTATCAAGCGAGCATACGTTCGCCATAGCAAACCGACACATCTGGATCTTAGGCCCGTTAACCGAACAGGGTGCGGCGTCCCGGGGTGCCGAGTGCGAGGTTCAAGAGACAACCGATCGCCACCCCGAGGCCCGCTCCCGCGACGATGTCGAGCGGGTTGTGCGCTCCGAGGTAGATGCGGGCCAGGCCCGCCAGGGTGGCTACGACGAAGAACCCCACCTTCCACGGGCGGGAGAAGTACGGGGCCAGCAGCGTCGCCACGGCGAAAGCGATGATGGCGTGCCCCGAGGGGAAGCTGAGGCCCGACGCGTGAGCGTCCCGCAGGATCGCACCCGGCACCGTCGTTCCCGGCCTCTGTCGCTCCACGAGCGCCTTGACTATCTGTTTCTCCACGAGGAGCTTCGCGGGGATCACGACGACGAGCCCGAGTGCCAGTCGCCACTTGCGGGCGATGAGAGCTCCAACCGCCACAACTAGCGGAAAGAGCAACAGCCCGACCAGCTGGAAGACCCACAACGGCCGTTCGAGAGCGTCCGGGAGCTCGTTCACGACGCGGAACGCGTCCCTCTCCGGCCCGCTCACCTCGCCAGAGGAGGCAGCGAGGGCGCAGGCGATCACGACGGCGATCGCGACCAGGGCGACCCAGAGGTCGAAGCGGCGGCGAACGTAGAGTCGTGTCACCCCGGCATCGTATGACTCCGAGGATGGCCCTGGACAGGACGGGGCTCGGTCGGGGGATGCCCGAAATATGAGACGGGTTCGTCCGAGGGCTGCGAGGATGTCGTGGTGGATCAACATCGCCCTCATGAACCCGGGTACGCGGGCCTAGCCACCTTCGAGAAGTTGCCGTTCGTGCTGGATCCGGCCGCGCTCGCCGGTGTCGACGTTGCGATCGTCGGCGCGCCGATGGATGACATGGCGAGCAACCGCCCGGGAACGCGCTTCGGTCCCCGCGCTATCCGCCTCGCGTTCGAGGGCGGCGGGGAACCCGCCCGATGGCACCTGGATCTCGGCGTCGATCCTTTCGCCGTCCTGCAGGTCGTAGACCATGGCGATGCCGCGGTGGTGCCGGGAGACGCGCATGCCAGCCACCGGGCCATCCGCACGGTCGTGGAACAGATCCGCGCCGCCGGAGCGATACCCATCATCCTGGGTGGCGACCACTCGATCGCCTACCCCGACATCAAGGCGGTGGCGGAGTCGCTGCCTCACGGCTCGGTCGCGGTGGTCCAGTTCGATGCCCACGCGGACACCGCGACCGACCTCACGGGGGTGAAATGGTCGCACGGGAGTCCGTTCCGCCACCTCGTCGACGACGGCATCCTTCCCGGGAACCGACTCGTACAGGTCGGGCTGCGAGGGTACTGGCCCTGGCCCGAGGAGTTCGACTGGGCTCGCGCCCAAGGAGTGCGCTGGCATCGCCTGGAGGAGATCGAGGATCGGGGGATCGGCGAGACGATCGATCACGTCCTGACCGAGATCGAGGATGCGGATCACCTTTTCTTGTCGGTGGACGTGGACGCTCTCGACCCCGCGTACGCGCCGGGAACCGGGACGCCCGAGTCGGGCGGGATGACCACGCGCGAGTTGCTTCGTGCCCTGCGGCGGTTGGCGCTCGCCCGCGACCTCTGTGGCATGGAGGTGGTCGAGGTCTCTCCGCCGTACGACCACGGTGAGATCACCGCCTTCGCGGCCCATTCGGTCGTGCTCGAGGTCCTGTCGGCACTGGCCCTCCGGCGCTCCGGGCAGGGGCCGGCCCCCGAGGATCCGGGCGCACCGGAGGGTTGATAAGCTTCACCCTATGCAAATAGGGGAAAGGTCGTATGGCGCCCGCACGGCGCACCCGTACGAGGATCTCGACGTCATCGACGCGCGAGCGCCCCGGTTCAACCAGGCCGCGGTGGCCCTCATGGCGATCGCCGCCCTGACGACTGGCTGGTGGGGGCTCCTCGGGGTCATGGCCCTGCAGTTGATCGTGGGCCTTCGTTTCGGCCGTCGCTTCTGCCTCCCGTGCGTTCTCTACTTCGAGGTCGTTCAACCTCGCCTCGGCGAAGGTGAGATCGAGGATGCCCGACCGCCGCGCTTCGCCAACATCATCGGGGCCGTCTTCCTGTCGGCCTCGACGCTTGCCTACGCGCTGGACATGGCCGTCGTCGGCGCGACGCTGGCCGTCGTCGTCGCCGCGCTCGCGAGCCTCGCGGTCCTCACGGGTTTCTGCGCCGGGTGCGAGATGTACAGGCTGGTGGCGCGGCTGCGCGGGATCCGACCCGGGCGGGTGGAGCTCATCGACCTCGATGTCCTTGGAGCACCCTCGACGGGACCGGCGACGATCCAGTTCACCCATCCACTCTGCACGGGCTGCAGTGAGCTCGAACATCGGCTCCGGGCTGAGGGGCGACCGCCGGTGCTCGTTGACGTCTCGAAACGTCCCGAGATTGCACGGAAGTATCACGTCGCAGTGGTGCCGGCCGCCTTCACCGTCGATGCCACGGGCCGGGTTCTCGAGCGCATCGCTTAAGACCGAGACGCAGCTGTCCGGTCGAGACACGCAACGAACGCGTCGTACAGCTCGGCGCTGTCCCGATCGGTGTTCGCGATACAGGTAGCGCCCACCTTGCCGAAATCGTGCAGCGCTCCTAGCAGGTGCAACAGGACGCCGGTTCCCGTGTCGGGGCTGAACGCCAGTCCGGCGTCCGCGACGCACGCGATGATGTCATCGGGGCACAGTCCTTTGTAGGCGTCGGATTTCAGGTTGTCGGTCGCGAAGTAGGTCTTCGGACCGGTCCTCGACATGAGCTCCCCGGTGGAGGCCTCGTAGTTCCCACGTAACGCCAGGTTCGCCATGAAGAATGGATGCGTGGTCCCGCCCATGCGTAGGTTGATCTCGCTCAGGTATATCGCCCAGCCCTCACCTTCCGGGATCACGATGAAGTCGATCCCGAAAACTCCGATGACTCCCTCGGCGGCCAGCTCCCGGCCGACCCTTGCCGCGAGCTCGTGGATCGTCTGCCGGTATTCCGCGCGCGCCGGGAACTGACACCCCAGGTACACCTGGTTATCCAACCCGCCCAGCACCTGATCGTGTGAGGACACCACTTCAACCGCCCCGGTCGCGGAGATGCGCAACTGGACGCTCGGCGACACGAGCCCATCCGTTCGCTTCAACTCCTCAACGATCCCGCCCTCATCCTTCAGTTTCGCTGCGAAGGTCGGCCAGGTCTCTTCGGCCGCACAGAATGACGACCTCGAGCGAGCTATCGGGGCAACCGGAGCATCCAACTCGACCACGACGTTGCCCTGACCCGAGAACCCATTGTTCAGCTTGACCACGACCGCCTCTGCCTCGGGCAGCGACAAGCGGAGTTGCTCGATGACCTCCTCAACGTCCTCGAGCTCGTGAAGGTCCTCGGCTCCCTCCAGGATCGGCACACCGGCCCGGCGTGCGATCCGGCGGCCCCCGCTCTTCGATCCCCACCGGATCAGGTCGGGACGAGGGCCGTAGAGAGGGATACCCAGCAGCTCGCCGAGATCGGCCTCGAGTGGAGTGACGTTGAAGGGGACCAGACAGGCGTCGTCGCCGGCGATGAGCCGGGAGATCCGCTCGACGACCTCGGGTCGCTCGATGACCTTGGCCGACAGGGCGCGCACCTCTGGATCCCCGAGATCGATCAACGTCAGTCTCTCTCGAACGCCCTCAGGGTCGTCGAGGAAGCTGAGGTAGTAGTCGATCACGACGGCGTCGATCGGAAGGGCCGTGACGTAGACGACGCGCACCCCGGGGTTGCGTAGCAGGAGCAGAGTGAATAACGACCTCTCCTCGTAGCGCACGAGACCGGTGATCTTCCTGAGCTCGGTGGCAGGAAAGGAG
>JALZOM010000104.1 GCA_030913945.1 Actinomycetota bacterium | reverse complement strand
GAACGGTGTGGCCGAGGCCACGGTTCCCTGTGTGGGCTAGAGCGCCTGCGCGATCACGATGATGAGGATTATCCCCACCAGGATCCATATCCACATCGGTATTCTCATCCCCCTAACCTACCCGAGCACCGGCGCGGTAAACGACGCCTGACCGCGATGATTCGCGGGTGGAACGCGGGCGCCTGTGTTGCTGTTGTGGCACAGAGGGGCTCAAACGGAGTCAAACGCTCTCCAAAACAGACTCCGGAGGCGTCCCGGTGCTATCTTGGGCCGATGTCCGCACGCGCCTCAGCTCGAGAGGAGTCCGACCGCCCCCGGGTCGAGCCTCGCTTCTTCACTCTCGAAGACGTCGCCTCCTACCTCAGTGTCAGCGTCCCCCAGGTCTATGCGATCGTGCGATCCGGGCAGCTTCCGGCCATCAAGATCGGGGGCCGGGGCGTGTGGCGCGTCGATATCGAACAGCTCGAGGCCTACGTCGACCGGCTCCATCGCGAGACCCGAGAGTGGGCCGTGAAGCACCCTCTCAATCCCCGCTAGATCACCCCCTCCCTCCGCGTCGCCCGCCTCATGTCCGAAGCTCATCCCCTTTAGAGCTGGGGTGGTGCGGTTCACTTGACACTTCCGCTCGCCCGCCTGTAAGCATACGCATGCAAACACGCGTAGACATATGCGTGCGAAATCTACGGGAAGGATTACAAGCGTATGGCGGGCGATAGGAGCGATCGGGCAGAGAATGGCGACACAGGAGCCCCCGGTGGCCCCCTGTTCCGGCGGCTCCTTCCAGGGCCCCTCCAGGCGCGCGTGGCTTCCCTGCTCGGGATCGCGGTAGCACTCAGCGCGGCCCCGGCCGCCGCCTCTCCGCCCCCGCGGCGCCCCGGGCGTTCGACTCTGCCCCCCTGGTCCAGGACGATCGGGCATCCCCCTCCTCGCCCGCTCGCTCCGGCCGGGGGGGCCCACAACCTCCACGCGGGAGAAGGCTCTCCGCCCCCAGGCGTCAAGCTGGAGAAGAAGGAAATGAAGGAGATCCATCCACCAAAGTCGGGGGCAAAGGCGATCGAACAGACGCCCTTCCAGCCCGCGACACCAGTCTCCCCCCGGGCACCCTCCCGGGAGCGGCCGACCGCGGCCGCTCGGCACACTCGGCGCCCGGAGACGAGCGAGCGACTCTTCCCTCGAGCCATCGCGAAACCAGGGCTCGCTCGAGCCATGCGCGCGCATCCCTCCGGCCACGGGGCCACTGGGGGGGTCGCGGCGGGATCATCGCTGGGAGGGTCTGCCCCGAGGCCGGCGTCCCCGAAGAGCTCGGGGGCCGGGGTGATCGCAGATGCCGCTCAGTCACCGGCGCAGGATCCACCACCTCCGAGGGGCTCGTCGTCCGGGCCGGGCACCATGCTGGCCGAAGCGTTGGCGGCCGCCGGGACCTCGTCGCTCGGAGACTCCCACGGCGAGCGGTACACGGTTCGCGCCGGTGATTCCCTCTGGGACATAGCGGAGATGAAGCTCGGCACCGTCGAGGCGCGCCGGATCGCGCGCTATTGGCCGCGCATCCATCGGGCCAATCGCGACGTCATCGGCGGCGATCCCAATCTCATCGTCCCCGGTCAGGTTCTTACCCTTCCACCCGAGCGCCCGTGAGAGATCTCCTGCGGGTCGCCGTTCACCCGACTCGGGAGCGCGGCCCGAGGTCAGGGGGCGGCGACCCCGCAGGGTGAACCACCGTCTGAAAACCGTCGCGCCCGCGATCGCCCTCGCGCTGATCGCATTCTTCGTTGCCACGGCTGTGGCGCGAGGGTCGGGACATCGCACGGCTCCTACGTCTCTCCCCGACGCGCGCCTGAGCCCAGCTCCGACTCCCTCATCCCCGCCGTTGGATGGCGCCCCCGCGCCATCGAGTCCCGCAGCCGAACGCGTTTCGACGCGCGCCTACGCCATCGCCACGACCGAGCTCGCGGGTCTCCCTCCCGATCCTGAACCCGGAGCCATCTTCGACCTCTGGGTGACGTGGTCTCCTCCGGTCGTCGAGGTGGTTCGCATCCAGAAACTCATCCCCGGCCTGACACTGGAGGAGATCGTGCCGGCGGTAACCTCATCGGGGGCCGAGGTCGCGATCTTCCTGGTTCCGGTGAAGAGCATGTCCGACCTCCTCTGGGCCGACCGGTTCGGCGAGCTCAGCGTCACCGGGCTCCCGTGACCTGACCATCGAGGGACGATCGACCTGGTGCATCGGTGAATGGTTCGATGGAGGGCGAAAGTCGGGTCCATCTCGAACCGCCAGTCCTTCGCGTGGATCGGGGAGCAGACCCAGGACGGTTCCGCCTGCATCGTGGCCTCCGCTTGTGTTCTGGACGGCCCGCAGAGCCTCACAGCGGGGACCGGTTAGTGGCTGCTACTGTGTACCGGGTCGTTACGTCGGTTCGGGCAGAGATCGCTGAGCGTTTGGTCTCTCGGGCTCCTGGGGGGATGAAAGATGACGACGAGGAAAGTAGGCAAGCACCGAAGCGCGATGGGGCGGCGGGAATTTCTAAGGCTGTCGGGAGCCGGGATCGCTGGCTCCGCCCTACTATCCGCCTGCAGCGGCTTCGGCGGAGAGGAGGAGGACAGCGGCGGGTCGGGCACGGTCACCATGTCGCACGGTCCCGATCCCGTCCTCGAGAAGCTCCTCAAGAAGCAGCTCGAGGACTTCAACGCGCAGCACAAGGGCGAGATAGAGGCCATCTTCCGTCCGATGGGGGAGGACTACTTCGACCAGCTCCGGACGCAGTTCCAGGCGGGCGGCGGCGACATCGACGTGATCTCCGGCGACGTCATCTGGCCCGCCCAGTTCGGCGCCAACGGCTGGATCGACGACCTCTCGGATCGTTTCACCGAGGAGATGCAGGGGGCCTACCTCGAGGGACCGCTGGGGGCCAACCAGTACCAGGACGCGATTTACGGGGTCCCGTGGTTCACGGACCTGGGCATGCTCTACTACCGCGCCGACCTGCTGAAGCAGAGCGGGTTCTCGAACGCCCCCGCGACCTACGACGAGCTCTTCAGCATGGCCGAGAAGGTCCAGGGCGAGGCGGGGGTGAGGCACGGGCACGTCTTCCAGGGCTCGAACTACGAAGGCGGTGTGTGCAACGGCCTCGAGTACATCTGGGCCCACGGTGGAGACGCCCTCGATCCGGAGGACCCGAACCAGGTCATCATCGACAGCCCCGAGTCCGCGGCGGGCCTCGAGACCTATCGCGGGACGGTGGAGGCGGGCATCACGCCGGAGGCGATAGTCACGTTCACCGAGCCGGAGTCGGACGCCGCCTTCCGCAACGGCGACGCGGTGTTCATGCGCAACTGGCCCTACGTCTACGGCATGCTCCTCGCGGGCGACGCCGAGATCAAGCTCAACCAGGTGGGGGTCGCCCCGTTGCCGGCCGGGGAGGGAGAGAGCGAGGGGTTCAGCACGCTCGGCGGGTGGAACCTCTTCATCAACGCGACGAGCGACGTCAAGGACGAGGCGTGGGAGCTCATCAAGTTCTTGACGACCCCCGAGGCGGTGAAATTCAGGGCGATCGAGGGCTCATACCTGTCCGCTCTACAGGAGACTTACGAGGACCAGGAGGTGCTCGACGCGGTGCCCGTGTACGAGGTCGCCGGTCAGATCACCGATCAGATCAGGCCTCGACCGGTGTCCCCGTTCTACGGGGACATGACGCTCGAGATGGCGGAGGAGTTCAACAACTGCCTGAAGGGTGAGACGAGCCCGGAGGACGCGGTCGCGACGCTCCAGGAGAGCATGCAAGGCATCATCGACCAGGGCACATCTTAGGCTCCCAGCCGGCTCACGGGGGATCTGCACATGGCTGAGAGCGGGACCGGCCTCGACACTAGACAACGTGCCCCGGGGGGCTTGGTGCGGGGCACGCTGCGCACCCTGAAGAACGAGTTCACCGACAAGGAGCGCCGGCTCGGCTACATCCTGGTAGCGCCCGCGCTCGCGATCATCCTCGCCATCGCGCTGTTCCCGCTCCTCTACGCGATCTGGTTGAGCCTGCAAGAGATCATCATCAACCAGTCGAGCTCCTTCGTCGGTTTCCAGAACTACTTCGATATGATCCAGGACCCGGACTTCCACAGCGCGCTGATCAACACCACCGTGTTCACCGTCCTCAGCGTGTCGCTCGAGTTGGTGCTGGGGATGGCCATAGCGCTGGCGCTCAACCGCGCCTTCAAGGGCAGAGGCATAGCTCGCGCCACCGCCCTCGCCCCCTGGGCGTTCCCCCCGGCCATCGCCGCGGTCATGTGGCGGCTCATGTTCCAGGACCAGGTGGGCGGAGGCATCCTGGCCTACCTGATCAGGTCATCGGGCATCTACACGCACCCGATCCTCGGCAGCGACAGCGCTCTGATCGGGGCGGCCGTGCTCGTCGACGTATGGAAGACCACGCCGTTCATGGCGCTGCTGCTGCTCGCCGGGCTGCAGGTCATACCCCAGGAGGTGTACGAGGCCTCCAGGGTTGACGGCGCGACCTCGTGGCAGCAATTCTGGCGGGTCACGCTCCCGCTGGTAAGACCGGCCATGCTGGTCGCGCTCCTGTTCAGAACGCTCGACGCGTGGCGTGTCTACGACCTGCTGTGGGTCATGGGAAACCGTCAGCTCAACTCGCTTTCCGTCTATGTCTACAACGGCGTGAAGATCAGCCAGCTGGATTTCTCGTTGGGCAATGCGGCCGCAGTATTCGTCTTCCTCAGCTCGATCGCGATCGCATTCCTCTTCATCAAGGTCCTCGGCACGCGAGCGGTGGATTAGGGGGAGTCGATGTTCGGAGATTTCGAAACGAGATGGGGCAAGGTGCTCTTCTACGTCCTCATCACCGTGTTCGTGCTGATGACGATATCGCCGCTTCTGTGGATGGCGAAGATGGCCCTCGTGAACCCCGCGGAGCTCGACGCCTATCCGCCCAAGATCCTGCCGGAGAGCCTGGATTTCACTTCCTTCAAGACCATCTTCGGCGACGCCCGCTTCCGCTCCGCCCTCGTCAACACCGTGGTGATCGCCGGGTTCACGACCGTGATCTGCCTCTCCGTCGGCTCCATCGCGGCCTACGCGCTGGCGCGCCTCAAGTTCGGTCTACGCGGCCCGGTGCTGAGCATGATCCTGGCGGTGGCGTTCTTCCCGGCGGTCGCGATCATCGCTCCCCTGTTTCTGCAGTTCACCAACTGGGGCATCGTCAACACCTATCAATCCATGATCATCCCCGACGTGCTCTTCGCGTTGCCGCTCACCGTCTACTTGCTCGTCGCGTACTTCCGAGAGCTGCCCCTGGACATCGAGGAGGCGGCTAAGGTCGACGGGGCGAGTCCGATGCAGGCTTTCTTCAGGGTTACCCTCCCGCTGTCCATCCCGGGAGTGGTGACCACCGGGTTGCTGTGCTTCATCTTCGCCGCGACCGAGTTCCTGTTCGCCAACACGTTCGCCTTCGACGCGAGCACGCAGCCCGTCACCGTGATCATTCCTCAGTTCGCCACCCAGTACAGGACCGACTACGGCGCCCAGGCCGCGGCCTCGATGGTCGTCACGATCCCACTCACCATCCTCGTCCTCGCCTTCCAGCGCCGCATCGTGTCCGGGCTCACCGCCGGCGCCGTCAAGTAGCCGGAGCCGCTCCGCGCCAGGGCGCGCCGACTTCGTGATGCTCGTCCTCGAGCCGCTCCGCATCTAGTGGTTTCGAGTCCAGGTTGAGGGCTGCTCCGCCCGCAATGCTCGACTTTCACTCGAGGATTGTGCAAGAAGGGACCCTTCGGCACGGTTCAGGGGGATCGTTACGCCGTGGGTATCCAACCCTTGCCGGGCAGCTCGCAATGACCGAGCAGTCGGAGATCACTGCCGTCTCGCCTGACGGTATATATGCCACTCCAATCGGGGGAGCACCACTCTCACGCGTCTTCCACCTCCGGAAGAGGATGCGTCAAGCTGAAAAGCTCATTCAGTTTTATCTGGACCTGGAATGACCCACTCATAGCGCTCGATTTCGCCCCGGGCTCCTCGGCGCCATTGAACGTGTACAACAGATCTCTCATGCGGGAGTCCGGCACGAACATCGTCCTCATCGCCCCCGGGCGCTTCATCTCCATGATCATCCCGGTGGTCGTCTTCTTCGTTTTCCAGCGCTACTTCGTCGAAGGATTGCTGGCCGGCTCGATCAAGTAGTCCCCCGCTATCGCTGGTTAGTCCGCCGAACGCGTCCTACCGCGCAAAAACGCGCGACTTATCCGCGTTCGGTGCGCGGGCGACGCGCATAGCCCGACTCTCCCTGATCCTCATCCGCATCCTTGAGTGGAAACAGGGGCAG
>JALZOM010000089.1 GCA_030913945.1 Actinomycetota bacterium | reverse complement strand
GCGGTGTACAGGATGATCGCCTGAGTCGGGCGATCCTCTTTGATCGCTTTGGCTGCGGAAAGCCCGTCGAGGTCCGGCATGACGTAATCCATCACGATGACGTTGGGATCGCTGCTCTGCGCGAGGTCGATGGCCTCTTCACCGGAGGCAGCCTGCCCCACGACGTCGAACCCATCGAGTTCGAGCATCTGCACCAGCATGTCTCGGACGTGCTCGGTGTCGTCTACCACCAGCACCTTCAGGTTCACTGCTTCGCCCTTCTTCAATGGCTCGGTCATGAGCGGGGGAGTCCCTTGTTCACCCGCACATCTCGAGCCAACCTCTGTTCCACGTACTCCCGGCTGCGCCGGAGCATCTCCACGAGATCCTGTTGTCGCTCGACGTACCGTCTGACCGAGAGCTCGAGCGACACCTCTCCTGGGTATCCGGTTCGACGTAGCTCGGCCAAAAACCTCTCTAGGGGGAGGATTCCTTGTTCCAGCTCCAGGTGGCCGTCGCGGCCGTCCCCGGCGTTGTTCGAAAGATGGATGTGCACGAGACCCTCGGCCAGGACCTCATAGGCATCGAGGATGTCGTGTCGCCCGACCGTGAGATGGCTCGTATCGAGCACGGTCCAGCGTGATGCCGCTGCCAGCTCCGGTGGCTCGAGGAACCTGTGAGCTCGGAGCCGTCGCCCGGCTACCCACCGCGGGTACATCGTTTCCACGGCGACCTTCACTCCGGTCTCCTCGAAGAAAGGCTCCTGTTGCTCCGCGAGCCAGCGGGTGAACTCTCGTTCCCAAAGGTAGGGCGGATGGACGATATATATCTCCGCCCCCAGGGCGGCACACATCTCCGCTCCCCTTCTGATCTTCTCGATCGGATCGAGTCCCCATACCCTCTTCGTCACGACGAGGAAGGGCCCGTGCACCGCCTTGATCGCGAGCCCGCGTTCTTCCGCCAACCGCAACGGGAGGACGGGATCGTGTGTCTTCGGATCGCGCGTCACCATCAGTTCGATGTCGCTGAAACCGGCCTTGGCGAGCGCATCGAACGCGTCCTCGAGCTCGAACGGCCAGAACGGACCCGTCGATGCGAGAACCGTGGGGGGGTCGGAAGGCGCCATAGGATCCAATGGTGCCACCCCTTGGAGCACGGTTCGTCCGCTTCGTCGAGATCCACCCAAACGGGGCGCTGCACGCCCCCATCTGGGTTCTCCAATCTCGAAGAATGATCGGCCTTCGAGACGGCCTCCTCTCCGGAGATCCTCAGACCCCCAGGCGTTGGCCGAGCCCAGAGCCCTATCTGATTCGTCCAGAAGAACGATCACTTGCTACGTAAAGGACATCCCAGACACCTAGAGTGCGACTTCTAGCGAGCGAACCAATCGTGTCGACGGACTCGCCTTTTGCCATTCCTCTAGCAGTGAACCTGCTGGTTTCAGCTCGGCGGCGATGCCGAAGGTTCGATTTGTCGTCCACGTATCGGGCGCATCGTGAACCTCAAGTGGCGCATGCGGGCGTCCAGTGCTGCAAGCTTCACACAGCATGCTGACCTTCAGGTTCCAATCCTCGGCGGTGAGGTGTGAGCGGTGGAACAGGCTAGTTAGCGCATGTGAGTCCGACTCATTAGAGCAAACAACCTCTGCATTGAGAGTAGGGGTAGGTGATGCCTCCCACCTTTCGATTTCGTCGAACACAGCGAGCGATCTCCCATTGACCATCCGCTCCCCATTTGGAACCCCGTCGTGCAGAATGATGTCACCGCAGCGATGCTTGGACTGAGGGAACGGAACGTTAAGCACAACGGCGCGGGCCGGATCGATTCGCCGGCACCACACAACCTCGGGCTTTTTACCCGGTTCGATCCGAATCGGCGCCGGACCGAAGTCCATCTCCACGGGACCGTCCCCTGGATGAATCTCGATCCCGTAGCGCTGCCATGCTTCACGCGCCGCAACCCAATCGTGTAAGGCGGTCGCGGCTATCCCCAGATTCCACCAAGCGGGTTCGCCTTCATCCAAGCGGGTCAATCCAGCCGCCACTCTGTTGCATCGCGCTGCCTCTTCCCAGGCACGACGAGACTTATGGACAAGTCCGAGATTGAACCAGGCCGATTCCAACCGTTCATCTAGAGCCACGGCCTCTTCAAATGCGCGAATGGCACCGTCGAGATCGCCAGCATCCATGAGAGCGCGGCCCTCCTCGTTGCGCTTCCTGGCCCGAACCTTGTCGCGCATCATCGATTCCAATCGCTTATTGGGCCGCCACGTGACGCACCGGTTCGTGGCATCACTACCTCATCGTGGCACGCAAGGCACACTCTCGACCGCACCCTTGTTTACGATGCTGCCTCTGCCAACCTTTTCGGAACCGAGTGACGATGCCTCCCCTCATCCTTTCGTCTTTTCGGAAGATCCCCTCGCTGTTGGCTGGGACCCTTGACCGTCGCTGATCCGAGGTTCTCATCCACATAAGCCGTCCATATCGCCGCTGATGTGGGATGAGAGGGGTACGCAAAAACGCCTCCGGGATCCGGAGGCGTTTGCGAAGTGTCGAGCCGGGTGCGGCTGGGGCGGGCTGGGAGGCTCGAGTACGACCCACTACGGGCCGCACTGGTAGTCGCCCCGGTCCCGACGCTTCGCGTTCAACATCGGGATTTCGGCGCCTGGCCTTGAGGGAATTCCTGGAGAGGGTGAAACTTCCGCAAGCGGCTGCTTGCAATAGTTTGCAGAGAACGGCCGCTCGGGGGAGAATACCGACATGAACGTGCCCACACTGCTGAGGCGGTCCGCCGAGCGCATGCCGGACAAGGCGGCCCTGCTCGTCGGCTCGGAACCGGGCTCCCCATGCAGCTTCGGGCGCCTGGACGCCGAGGCCGATCGCGTCGCGCGCTGGCTGCTGGCTCAAGGAGTGACCGCCGGCGACAGGGTGGCGATCGCCATGCACAACTGCATCCACTTCGCCTTCGCCTACTTCGGCATCTTGCGGGCCGGAGCCGCGGCCGTGCCCCTGAACGTGATGCTCACCGAGGGTGAGGTCGAAAAAGTGCTCGCGGACTGTGGCTCCGTTGCGTTGTTAGGGGCGGGGTCCTTCGGCCAAGCCGCCGCCAACGCGGCCCGACTCTGCGGCATCGAAGCGATCGGGGACGCATCCGCATGGGACGAGTTGGGCCCCCCCGACGGGCGCGCTGTGGATCCAACGGTCGACGAGGACGATCTAGCGGTGCTCGCATATACCTCCGGGACGACGGGACAACCCAAGGGCGCGATGTTGACGCACGGCAACCTCCTGGCGAACCTCGAGCAGCAGATGGCCATACCCGAAGCCCACGTGACGCCAGACGACGTGTTGCTGCTGGCGCTGCCGCTGTTCCATATCTACGGGTTGAACGTGACGCTTGGTCTCCTCGTCATGAACGGCGCCACGGGCGTGATCCTCGAGCGCTTCGATCCCCTTGCGACCTTGAAACTGATGCAGGACGTCAAAGTGAGCGTGCTGTTCGGCGCGCCGCCCATGTACGTCGCCTGGATGAGCGCGCCCGACGCCGATGGGTTCGACCTCAGCAGCGTCAGGCTCGCGGTCTCCGGCGCCGCCCCGCTTCCGCCGGAGATCCTGCTCGGGTTCGAGGAACGATTCGGGATCGACATCTACGAGGGCTACGGGTTGACTGAGACGGCCCCGACGATCACCTCGAACCGGATGGCGGACGAACCCCGGCCCGGTTCGGTCGGTAAGCCGTTGCCGCAGGTGGAGCTGGAGCTCATCGGAGAAGACGGGCGGACGGTCGAGCTGGGCGATCCGGGCGAGGTCGTCGTCCGGGGGCCGAACGTCTTCCAGGGCTACTGGAACCAGCCGGACGAAACGAACAGGGTTCTGGTGGACGGCTGGTTCCATACGGGAGATGTCGCCGTCAAGGACGAGGATGGCTACATCTATCTGGTCGATCGCAAGCGCGACCTCATCATCGTATCCGGCTTCAACGTCTTTCCCTCGGAGGTCGAGCAGGCTCTGACCCAGCACGATCGGGTGCGCGAGGCGGCCGTGATCGGGATCCCCCATGACTACTCCGGCGAGGCCGTGAAGGCGTACGTCGTGCTCGAGCCCGGAGCGCACCTCGATGCCACCGACCTGCTGACCGACCTGCGGGGCCGGCTTGCGCGTTTCAAGTGCCCCGAGACGATCGAGTTCGTCGAGCAATTGCCGCACCTACTCAGCGGGAAGGTCCTGAGGCGCGCCCTGCGCACCTGATCCGTTCCAGTGCATCCGGCCGGAGTATCCGGAAGCGTCGGCCCTTGTAGTCGAGTAGCCCGGCCGCTTTGAAACTACGCAGCGTCTTGCAGGCGCTCTCCCTGCACATCCCAGCTAGGCGCCCCAGATCTTCTTGAGCTATCGGCATCTCGACCTCGACGGCCCCTTCGTTGATGTAACCGAGAAGATCTGCGAGATCCAGCAACCGGCCCGCCAGTCGGGCGGGCACCTCGCTCGCGGTGCGCTCGAGCGCGGTGTCGGCCATCCAGCGGGCGCGTTGCGCCATCATCCGCGCGAGCTCGATCGCTGCGGGAGCGTTCCGGGCCAAGACATCGACGAGGAGCGCGTAGTCGATGCCCAGCACGGATGCACGTGTTGCCGCCACCGCATCGAGCGGTTGCGGAAGTCCATCGATCGCAGCGATGTCGCCCACGAGCTCCCCCGCGACGGCGAGTCCGAGGATGGCTTCGTCACCTTCGCCGTTCCGCGCCGACAGCTTCATGACGCCACCACGAACGAAATGGACGCGGCCGCTGCGCTCACCCGCGAAGTGGAGGGCCTCGCCCGGAGACAGCTCCCGGGGCACGCCGCGATCCAGCAGCCGGCGTCTCTCCTCTTCGGGCAGGACCTCGATGAGCGGGGACTGAACCTCGGTCATGGCACCTCCATGCTCTCGGCGCCGCGAGGGCGCTCCGTCCGGGCATGAGGCGCGGAGAGGGGACGGTCGTGCGACCGTCCCCTCCTCGAGGCCAAACCTACTGCCCCGCGGGACGCGCGTCTAGAGGGCTAGCCGGGGACCCACGCGACAATGACTGGGTGGACGACGATGCAGGAAGCCCGCGGACCTCGAATACGAAACGCCTCACCCGGCTGGCCTGGTTCCTGGTGCCCGGCCTCGTTTTCGTGGGCCTCCTGGCCCTTGGCCTGATGAACACCACGGATGGCCCCCCGGCGCCGGGTGACCCCGCGCCGGCGTTCAGCGCCCCGCTCCTCGGGGATGGCGGCTCGCTGGCCCTCGAGGAGCTCAAGGGACGTCCGGTGGTCCTGAACTTCTGGGCCTCTTGGTGCGGGCCCTGCCGGGACGAGGCTCCGATGCTCGTTCGCGCTCACGAGAACCTCGGCGACGACATCGCGTTCGTCGGCGTCAACATCAGAGATGGGCGTACCGACGCCCTCGAGTTCGCCAAGCACTACGGCATGGAGTACCCGAGCATCCGCGACGAGTCACTCGAGATATTCGACGATTACGGTTTGACCGGGCAGCCCGAGACGTTCTTCATCGATTCCGAGGGCGTGATCGTCGATCACGTGCCGGGAGCCCTCACCGAAGATGTGTTGCTGAGCGAGCTCGATGTGTTGCTGAGCAGGGACTGAGCTGTGGCGGACCCCACCACTCCGATCGCACTCGTCCCGGTCGCGTTCGCCGCAGGGCTCGTGTCGTTCCTCAGCCCGTGCGTGCTCCCGATCGTTCCGGGTTACCTCTCCTACATGTCGGGCTTGGGCGCGAGCGAGGAGGAGCGAAGCTCGCTGCGAACGGGTCTCGTCGCATGCGCGTTCGTGCTCGGCTTCACACTGGTGTTCGTCCCTCTCGGCGCCAGCGCCACCTATCTCGGTTCGTTCCTTCAGGACCAGCGAGACGTCCTCGCGAAGGTTGGTGGTGTGTTGATCATCGCGATGGGGCTCATCTTCATGGGGGTCATCAAGGTGCCCTGGCTCTACCGCGAGGCGCGTTTCCATCCGTCACCCAAGGCGGGCGCCTGGGGGAGCGTCGTCCTTGGTGCCGCGTTCGCGTTCGGCTGGAGCCCCTGCATCGGCGCCACGATGGCCACGGCCCTCACGATGGCGGCGGGCCTAGGGACGAGCGGGAGCCCGGCGGAGGGTGCGTTACTTCTCGCCGTCTACTCGCTCGGGCTGGGGATCCCGTTCGTCCTAGCGGGGGTGGGGGTATCGCGGCTCACCGGCGCGCTGACGTGGCTGCGGAAGCACACGCGCACCGTGAACCTCGTGAGCGGGGTATTGCTCGTCGGGGTCGGCATCCTGTTTCTCACCGACCAAATCTTCCAGATCTCCATCTGGATGCAGCGCGGGTTCACCTCCGCCAACCTCGATTTCTGGAATTTCTAGGCCCGCTGAGGTTCGGCGGGCCGGGGTTCCCCTCGGCTGAGCAGTCCGCCTATCGCGATGCCCAGCGTCGCCAGGACCACGACCATCATGCTGGCGCGCAGACCGACCCGATCGGCCAGCCATCCCATGATCGGCGGCCCCACCACGAAGCCCGTGTACCCGACGGTCGTCATGGCGGCGATGATCGTGCCCGCGTTCTCTCCCCAGCTCCCTGCGAGCCCGAAGGCGGCGGGCGCCGCCGACGCCATGCAGAATCCGAGCACGAGGAACGCCAGGCTGGCGACGCTCGGGCGGGTTGTGATGACGGCGACCGCGCCCGCCGCCAGCGAACCGAAGCCGGCGAACAGGATCGTGCGCTGGTAGCCGAGACCGAATAGCAGGCGCGCAGCGAAGCCTCGTCCGACGGCCATCGCGATGCTGAAGAGAGCGAAACCGCCGGCCCCCGCGAGCGCCGTCGCGTCCATGGTCCGCCTCAGGTAGATGACCGACCACACGTCCATCGACCCCTCGATGAAGAACGAGAACAGCACGATCATGGCGGGGATCAGCGAACGCCAGAGCGAGCCAGGCATTGGGCACCCATGCGATGAGGAGGGGCCCCCAGCGCGTGGAACCCCAGGCCGATGGCGATCACCGAACCGTGGCTGATCGTCCGGAGGCGTGGGGCTATGAAGGTCATGACCGCGATGGACGTGGCGCTCAATGCGGCGAAGTGCAGGCTGGCCTGCCCGGGAGTCAGAGAACGCTGAGTCAGGAAGTCGCTGAAGATGACGGCCCAGGCCCCCCAGAACCCGCCGAAGATCAGATAGGACGCGGCCAGCGACCCTAAGAGTCCCTTTGTGCTTTTCGTCTGAGGAACGACATCAACGGAGGACAACGAAGACCTTTCGCAACGGCGGGATGCTGCGTATTCTCTCGCACGACTCCTCGTCGGGCGCGCAGGCGGCTCGGCCCGCTCGGCGGGATCTCAGTTGTCCGAGGCGTGCGAGCACCGGTGGGAGCCCATGAACTATCCAATGTCGGGTCAAGACCGCACTATCCAGGAGAAGGCGCGCGCCTTCGTCGATGCCGAGCTGATCCCCCACGAGGTCGAGGCGGAGATGAACGAAGGCGTCATCCCCGCCGAGCGACGCGACGCGCAGAAGGCGCGGGTCGCCGAACTGGGACTCAACGCGATGACCATGCCCGAAGACCTCGGGGGACCCGGGCTCAGCATGTTTCAGCAGGTTCTCGTGTCCGAGCAGAGTGGCCGGGTGACGAACGCGCTGGGGTGGGTGTTCGACGCGCCCGCCGGCTGGCTGCCTAAGGTGGCGACGGAGCAACAGCTCCGGGAGTGGGTCGAGCCCACGATCCGGGGCGAGCGCCACGAGTGCTACGCCATAACGGAGGAGGACGCCGGGTCCGACGTCGACGCGATATCGGCGACGGCGGCGCGCGACGACGACGGCTATGTCCTGAACGGTGTGAAATGGCACGTGACCTCTGCGAACCATGCCGACTATGCCTTCTTTCAGGGCAAGCTGACCGAGGGCGAGCATGCCGGCTCGCACGCGATGTTCATCGTCGATCTCGACTCCGCCGGGATCCGAACGGTGCGCACCCCGGCGTACAGCCATACCTACGCGGCTCACCATCCGATCCTCGCCTTCGAGGATGTGCGCGTTCCCGAGGCGAATCTCGTGGGGCGTGAGGGGGCCGGGCTCGACTTCGCCTACGAGTGGTTCCGCTACGAGCGACTGATGATCGCCGCGCGCTGCTGCGGCGCCGCCGAGCGGCTTATCGAGGAAGCATCTTCTTTCGCCCGGGAACGACGCGCCTATGGCCATGCTCTATCCGAGTACCAGGCGATCCAGTTCATGCTCGCAGATTCGCTGACCGAACTGTGGGCGGCACGACTGATGACCTATCGTCTCGCTCAGGCGATCGACGAAGGCCTCGACGTGAAGACACAGCATGCCCAGTGTTCTATGGCGAAGCTCTACGCCTCGGAGATGGCGAACAGGGTGGCCGACCGCGCGGTGCAGATATTCGGGGGCCGAGGCTACATGCGTGAGAACGTGGCGGAACGCTTCTATCGTGAGCTCCGCGTCGACCGCATATGGGAGGGAACTTCGGAGATCCAGCGCATAATCATCTCGGATCAGCTGTTCAAACGAGGCGTCCGAGGACTGGTGGGCTGAGGGGTGGTTGCTGTGAGTTCAGAGGCCGCTAGGCCCGATCCGAACGGTGGTCGGCTCGACGCGCTGATTGAAGAGCAGGAAGCGATCTTCCTCAAGCGCCAGCCCGAATCGGCCCGGCTACTCGAGCGCGCGAGCGAGTCGCTCGCCGGGGGCGTGACCTCGTCGTGGCAGATCGCGCGCCCGCAGGCGGTGTGGATCAGCCATGGGGCGGGCTCCAAGGTCTACGACGCGGATGGGAACGAGTACGTCGACCTGCATGGCGGCTATGGCGTGATGGCTGTGGGTCACGCGCACCCCCGCATCGTGCAGGCGGTGTCGAGGCGGATCTCTCGAGGCTCGCACTTCGCTCAACCCACCCACGACTCCATCGCCGTAGCAGAGGAGCTTGCCAGGCGGTTCGGTCTTCCCCTGTGGCGTTTCTCCAACTCGGGGACCGAAGCCACCATGGATGCGGTGCATCTGATGCGGGCCGCCACGAAGCGCGACAAGATCGTCAAGATCGAAGGCACCTACCACGGCCACCACGATTCGGTGATGGTGTCGGTCGCGAACGATGCATCCGAGATCGGCGACGACCCCGACTACCCGTTAAGCGCTCCATCTGGTACGGGGATCCCCAGCGCCATGACGGATCTCGTCGTCGTGATCGAGTACAACTACATCGAGAGTCTGAGGCGCGCTTTCGCACGACATACAGGCGAGATCGCCGGCGTGATCATGGAGCCGATCATGATGAACTCGGGCATCATCCCGCCGCGCGACGGATATCTCGAGCAAATGAAGTCGTTGGTTCACGAGAACGGGGCTCTTCTCACCTTCGACGAAGTCAAGACGGGTCTAACCGTGTCCCCGGGCGGCGCGACCGCCTATCTCGGCGTGTCCCCGGACATCATCTGCCTGGCGAAAGCCCTGGGCGGCGGTCTTCCCTGCGGCGCTCTCGGGGGTACGGCGGAGGTCATGAACCTGATCGTCGAAGGCGAGTACGAACAGGTCGGGACCTTCAACGGGAACCCCCTCACCATGGCGGCCGCGCTGGCGACGCTGACGGAGGTGCTGACGGACGACGCGTACGAAACCGTCTCGTCGCTCAGGACGCAGATGGTTCAAGGCTGCGAGCAGGCCATACGCGAGTTCGACCTCGCTGCACACGTTGTGGCCATCGGGGCGAAGGGCTGCATCACCTTTTCCCCCACCCCCGTGCACAACTATCGCGAGTTCCTCCAGATCGACGACAGATACAGCCACTGTCACTGGCTCTTCCAGCACAACGGCGGGGTCTTCCTGCCACCCTGGGGGAAGGCCGAGCAGTGGTTGTTATCCCCACAACATTCTGTGGACGATGCCCAACGATTCATCGACAACTTCCGGACCTTTGCGGGAGCCTTGCGCGGGTGAGCGATCCGGGGGGAGAGGTCCGGCTCGTCGATCTCGTCAAGAAGTTCGACGATGTCGTGGCCGTCGATGGCATCAACGTAGAGATCCCAGGAGGCGAGTTCTTCTCGCTCCTGGGGCCCTCGGGTTGCGGGAAGACAACGACCCTCCGATTGATCGCGGGCTTCGAGCGACCGACGAGCGGCCACGTTGTGCTCGACGGCAAGGACGTCGCCTACACGGCGGCTCACAAACGCAACGTCAACACCGTGTTTCAGAGCTACGCCCTGTTCCCTCACCTCGACGTCACCGAGAACGTGGCCTTCGGGTTGCGCTTCAAGGACGTATCGAAGGCGGAGCGCAGGAAGTTGGTCGGCGACGCGCTGGCGTTGGTACAGCTCGAGGGACTCGAGAAGCGCAAGCCGGGTCACCTTTCCGGTGGCCAGCAACAACGGGTGGCGCTGGCGCGGGCGCTCATCCTCAACCCGTCTGTGTTGTTGCTTGACGAGCCGCTGGGGGCGCTCGACGCGAAGCTTCGGAAGGCGTTGCAGATCGAGTTGAAGGCGTTGCAGGAACAGGTCGGGATCACGTTCATCTACGTGACGCACGACCAGGAGGAAGCGCTCACGATGTCGGATCGGATCGCGGTGATGTCGGCAGGACGCGTCCAGCAGGTAGGCCCCCCCAAGACCGTTTACGAGGAACCGGCAACCGCCTACGTGGCCGACTTCCTGGGAGTTTCAAACCTCATGAATGCACGCGCCCACGGACTCTCAAACGGGGCGTGCCGCGTGACCATGGGTGACTTTGAGTTCGCCGCGGCCAAAGGAGCCATCGAGACATCGGGCGACGTCAAGGTGACGATCCGTCCCGAACGCGTGCGCGTGGACGACCATGGAACCGCTGGCGAGAACCGCCTCCCGGGGATGATCGAGCGCACCGTATACCTGGGCTCCGCCACCCAGCTCATCGTGAACCTCGCCCATGGAGAGACGCTGCAGGCGCTCGTTCAGAACCAGGGTGACGCGCTGCCCTTCCAGCAGGGCTCGCCGGTCAGCGTGGGCTTACCTGCGGAAGCCCTGCGCGTGCTAACCATCTCCGGTCCGGTCGCGTCAGATGTCGCTCCTGCGGAGAGCGCGGCGGATCGGCCCCATGAAGCGGGAGATGAGCTCCGCTTCTCGTCACCACCCGCCTGACCGTCCCCTAGATCTCGAGACGGGCGAAGTCCCGTACGGCTTCGCCGCCGTCCTTTTGACCGCTGCTCGAGAAGCGCTTGTGAACCAGGATGGCCGCCGCGATCGCGAGGAGCGAGAAGACGAGCATGACGGACGCAAGCGCGTTCAGGGCCGGATTGGGAGCCGCGCGCGCGTTGCTGTAGATGCGGACCGGCACCGTCTCTGACCCCTGGCCCCCGGAGAGGAACGCGCTGATCACGAAGTCATCGATCGAGATGGCGAACACGATCATGAGAGCCGCGAAGATCGCCGGCGCGAGCAGCGGTAACAACACCAGGCGGATCGCCTGGGTAGGGGAGGCGCCCAGATCCATGGCGGCTTCCTCGTATTCTTTCCCGATAGCGAACAGGCGCCCTCGCACGACGATCACGACATAAGAGATCGAGAAGGTGATGTGCCCGATGAGCTGAGCTTCGGTGCCCAGCTGGATGAACGTAAGCAGGAACACGAACACGAGGAACAGCGCGGTGCCCATGACGATCTCGGGCGTGACCAGCGGGAACAGCATCAATAGGTTCGAGGCCCCCGATCCTCTGCCGCGCCATCGGGCCAAGCCGAGCGCGAGACCAACGCCGATCGGCGTGGCGATGAGCATCGTCAGTACCGCCAGTTTCAGGCTCTGCGTCATGGCCGAGCGAAGCGCGGGGTCGTTGAGCACGGACAGGTCCGGGTCGCTCGTGTACCAGCGGAGAGAGAACCCCTGCCAGGTACTCCTCGACCGTCCGGCGTTGAACGAGAACTGCACGGCGATCAGGACGGGTACCAAAGACCATGCGATATAGAGCCAGGTGAAGGCCGAGAGGAAGCGCGGTTTACCCCACGGATTAGAAAGTCGGTCTCGGAGGCGCGCCGCTAGCGAAGGCGAACTCCGTTCGGGCGCCCTTTGCACCGCGGTTGAGTCGCTCACGTCATGTCCTCGCTTCTCGAGCGGCTTTCGCCACCGTGACCAGGTAATAGACCATCAGCAGGCTCACCAGGACCGACAAGATGATGACGATCGCCGCACCCTGATTCCCGCCGGTCCCCGAATGGATGAAGAAGTTGACCTGGTTCCCGATCATCGACGTTCGCGGGACACCGGACAGCAGGTCCGGCGTGTAGTAATCGCCGAACATAGGAAGCAGGATGATCACAAGGCCGGCCAGGATCCCCTGCTTGCTGAGCGGCATTGTCACGTGCCAGAAGGTGCGCATCGGGCTCGCGCCCAGATCCCGTGCGGCTTCGAGGACCCGGTTATCGATGCGGTCCAGAGCCGCGAAGAGCGGCAGGATCAAGAACGGGATGTAACCGTAGACGAGCCCCAGGATCACTGTCGAGGGCTCACCCGAGAGCCAGGCTCGAGGTGCATCGAGCACGTTGAAGAACATCAGTATCTGGTTCACGTAACCGTCGTCCTGCAGAAGGTTGACCCACGCGAGCATCCGCATGAGGTAACTGATCCAGAACGGAGCGATCAGAAGTACCAGCAACAGGGTCTTGAACCTGCCGCCGTGACGAGCGATGTAGTAGGCGACGGGATACCCCACCAGCAGGGCGATGATGCCTGCGGCCGCGACGTAGACGACGGTGCGGAACAGAACGCCCTGAAGCTCTGGGCTTTGGAGCACCTCGCCGAAGGAATCCGGGTTCCACTTGATCGGATTCCACTCTGGTGTGGCGGTGCTGAAGATGGGATCGAGATTGCCCATCGCCACCGAAAGGATGGCGTAGAAGGGCACCACGAAGAACAACAGGAGCCATCCCACGCCGGGCAGCGCGAACGAGGGCCAGAACCACCGGGGCAGCCCGACGGCTCCTCCTCGGGAACGCTTCGTTTCCGCTGTCTGCGCCACCTCGCTAGGCCCTGGTAACTGTTAGACCCCGGACTTGAAATCCGACCAGGCGTTCTGCCACGTTTGATCGACCTCGGGAGCCAGGGTGGTCTGGACGATGCCGGTGTCGAAGTTCTCCTTCTCGACGATCGCGGACTTCAGATTGGGAACCACGTAGCCATCCTTGACGAGCTGGTCCGGGTCGAGCGAGGTCAGCGGCGGCTGGTATCCCACCCAGCTGAAGTTCTCGACCGCGTGCTTGTTGTCGAGCATGAAGTTCAGGAAATGATGGGCGAGGATGGGGCTCTTGGCGGACTTCGGGATGGCCATCATGTCGCTCCCGATCGTGCCGTCGGAGGGCCACCAGAACTGGAGGAGCCCTTTCGGATCCCCGTAATCCGCCTTTGGGAAGAAGAAGGGGGCGGCCACGATGTCACCCGACCACGCTTGATGGATCGCGAACCGTCCTTCCGGGATGCCGGAATAGGTGCCGTCGATCGTCGTGCGAACGTTGACTGCATCGGCCATCTCGATCAGCTGATCCCGCGCCATGTTGATCTGTTCTGGATCATCCGTATTGATGTCCTCGACCCCGTTGCGCAGTAGCACCATCGTCATGGCCTCGCGGTAGTCGTCGTAGATCCCGACCTTGCCCGTGTTGGCGGGGTCCCAGAGGATGTCGTAGGGATTGTCCATAGCGGGGATGTCCTGATCGACCATGTCGCTCCGCCACGCGATGCCCGTCGTGTAGATCGTGTAGGGCACGGTGTAGCGCGACCCCTGATCGTAGAAGGGGTCCGCCAGCTCGGGCCACACGTTCGCCTCGAGATTCGGGAGGTAGTCGTGGTTAAGGGGTTGGAGCAGACCAGCCGCGACGAGCTTGGGGGTTGGGTCCACCGTTGGAAAGAAGATGTCGAAGTCGACCTGTCCGGTGCGGATCTTCGCGACCGCCTCGCTCATGTTGTAGAAGGTCGTGATCTCGAAGTCGACGTCGTACTCGGCGGCGAAGTCCTTCACCACCTTGGGCCAGACGTAATCGGCCCAGTTGTAGATCCTCAGCGGGCCGGGCTCGGGCTCGAGGCCCGACTCGATCGATGGGTTGTCGTCGGACAAGGGCAGTGTCGAGGGATTCTCACGGCTGGCGATCTCGATCCCGGAGGCACTGCTGCCGTTACCACCGCCACACGCCGCGAGCAGTGCGGCCATCCCGGACAAACCGGCCGTCGTCGCTGCCGACCGGCGTATGAAGTCCCTGCGGTTGATGGGCGACCGGAATAGTGGATGCTCGCGCGGGTGGTGCATCGTTGCTCCCTTCCCCTGTTTCACCCCGTAGATCGCATGCTCATGCTAGGTATGCTGCACTACTAGCGCAACTAACGCAGGCTTATCCGACACGCAGGGGGCGTCAATGGCGACAAAGCTCGATGCGATCGTGGTCGGTGGTGGACACAATGGACTAGTAGCTGCGGCTTATTTAGCCAGAGCGGGGAAAAAGCCCCTCGTCCTCGAGGCCCGGCACAAGACAGGTGGGGCCACTGCCACGGACTCGCCCTGGGACGACGAGTTCAAGGTCACGACGTTGTCTTACGTCATGAGTCTCATGCCTCCGACCATCATCAACGACCTCGAGCTGGAGCGCCACGGGTACCGCGTGTTCCCCATGGATGCCTATTACCTAGCGTTCCCAGATGGCCGGTCGCTGAAGATCTTCGGCACCGACGACAAGCACGATTACGAGCAGATCGCCCAGTTCTCGAAGAAGGACGCTGACGCCTACCCGAAATGGGAGGCGTGGCTCGAGGGCCTGGCGGACATCCTTGGCCCGCTCCTTATGCGTATCCCTCCCAAGGTCGGATCGCGACGACCCGGCGATCTCGTCGATCAGCTGCGCCTCGCATGGCAGGTGCGCGGGCTCGACGTGCGGAAGACGGGCGACGTCACGCGACTCATGACGATGAGCATCACCGAC
>JALZOM010000030.1 GCA_030913945.1 Actinomycetota bacterium | reverse complement strand
CCAGCAGGGTGTGAGCCTCCCCCCACGCCTCAGCCTCGAAGGACCCGCGACCTCGTTCGAGCCCATCGATCTCGTCGGCGGCGTCTCTGCCCGAGGGTGTCATCCACTCCCTATCGTCTTGGGCCTGGTGGTAGGTGACGGAGGGCCACATACCGGGAGTGTGGGACCCCCTCGGCACATTCTCTTGTCATTCCTATCGAGTGACAAGGAGGGACCCCGCGAACACCGCTATTCTGGTCATAACGGTAGGAGATCTGTGGCGGACAGAGCTCAGACGATGAGCGGATCGAGGGGGATGGGCTATCGATGAAAAGGCATAAGACGATCCTGGCGGTACTCGGCGCGCTTGCGCTGAGCTCAACCGTATTTGTAGGCATTCGGCGGTAGCTACACATTCCCGCGGTATCCACTCCCCCAACATCACCAAACTCGGTCGCAATCACCCCATCAAGATGAAGCACGGAGCCCATGCGCAGGGTACGGACCTCGCTTTCAAGAGGCGTCTCGTCCTGGCGGGCGCGTATGAAGGCGTGGGGGTCTACAAGCGCTTGGCCCGCAAGCCATTCCTCAAGCAGATCTCCTTCTATAACTGCCCTGGGTCGCAGGGCGATGTCTCGGTGGTGGGGAAGTTCGCTTTCGTCTCGATCGACTCACCCGGCTCCAACGATAAGAAGAGTCGGGAGTGTAACAACACTGGAACGTCCGGCTCGTCAAGTTCTCGCAGCTCAGTCGGCAAAGAGGGCATCCGCATCATCAACATCTCGAACCCAAGAAGACTCAGACAGGTGGCGTTCGTAGAGACGGAGTGCGGGTCCCACACCCATACGCTGATCCCCAAGGGAAAGACCACCTACATGTACGTTGACTCTTATCCGCTCGCTCAGAGTCCCAGCTGCAACGATGTCAACCACCCAGAGGGCGAGTTCACGGTTCTGCGATTCCCGACGAGACACCCACCTAGAGCACGGATCGCTACGACGCCGGATGTCATCCCGGTGACGGCCGTCGATGCCATCGGTTGTCACGACACGGGGGTTCTCCCGAGGAAGAACCTCGCGGTGGCTGCATGTCTTGGTGCGTTCTCGGTCCTGAATATCTCGGACCCGGCTCGTCCGAGGGTCTTGTCAACGGTGCAGAATCCCGCGATGGAACTCGACCACTCAGGTGGATTGACCTGGAACGGCAAGGTCGCGGTCGTAAGCGATGAGCATGCCGGCGCGGCCGGCGGAGGCGGCTGCTCGACGGACCAAGACAGCACTGTCGGAGCCATGTGGTTCTACGACATCTCGGATCGCCGTAATCCCGTCGAGATGGGCCACTTCTCCCTGCCGCGCATTCCTCCCGTCGACACTCCCGAAGAGGCGGAGCGGTTCCGTTGTACGACGCACAACTGGAACGTCCTACCCATGAAGGACCCCAGGAAGTACATCGCAGTCTCCGCTTTCTACGCGGGCGGGTTCTCGGTGATCAACTTCAGTGATCCGGCGGATCCGAAGGAGCGCGGGTTCTACCTGCCTCGTAAGAAAGGCAAGATCCCGGATATGTGGTCGGCGTACTGGTACAACGGGCGCGTCTATACGAACGAGCACTCCAGCAACCTGGGACTCCGCGTTTTCAGAGTGAAGGGACTCCGGAAGTCGAACGTGAAGTATTTCGAGGGCCGGCTGAACCCGCAGACCATGTCCGGTCTTAGGTAGCCATAACCGACGATCTCGAGCGTCCTATCGGGACATCGGATCCTGTGACTGTTGTGCATTGTTCATCCCGGCGATTTCGTCCACAATGAAGTCGCGGTGGACGGGAAAGGCGTCGAACGAGTGAACACCAGGATCTTCGAGCGCGTCGCGTCTTATTCGGCCGACTTTCTCGCCGCACTCGGCAAGCGCAGGGTCTCGCCAACGGCGACCGTCGATGAGTTGCGGGAAGCGTTCGGCGGCCCGCTTCCGGAGCGAGGTGCCGACTCCGAGACGATCATCAACGAGCTGATCGAGGCAGCCGAGCCGGGGCTCATGGCGACAGCCGGTCCCCGCTTCTTCGGGTTCGTGATTGGCGGAGCGCTGCCCGAGGCGGTAGCTGCCGAATGGCTGGCGTCGACATGGGACCAGAACGCCGGTCTCTATGGCGCAGCACCAGCGGCAACCGTCGCCGAAGAGGTGGCGGGGAGGTGGCTGCTCGAGCTGCTCGGGTTGCCGGACCACTGCTCGTTCGGCTTCGTTACGGGGGGCCAGATGGCCAACTTCACCGGCCTCGCCGCGGCACGCCACCACGTGCTCGCGCAAGAGGGCTGGGACGTGCAGGCGAGAGGGTTACAAGGAGCGCCGGCCCTTCGAGTGATCGCGAGCGAGGAGCGACACGCAACCATCGGCCGGGCGCTCCGCTACTTGGGGCTCGGCACCGACTCACTACGACTCGTCAAGACGGACGGCCAGTCTCGGATGAGACTCGACGCATTGCAGACCGCGCTGGAGGAAGGCAGTGGCCCGACGATCGTCACGGCCGAGGCGGGCAACATCAACTCCGGCGCGTTCGATCGTTTCGACGAGGTGTGCGACGTGGCGCACGCCGCGAAGGCATGGGTGCATGTGGACGGCGCCGTCGGTCTGTGGGCCGCCGTCTCGCCCGCGTGCCGCGATCTGGTCACGGGCCTCGACGGGGCGGACTCGTGGGCAACGGATGCGCACAAGTGGCTGAACGTTCCGTACGACTCCGGCTTGGTCTTCTGCGCGCATCCCGAGTCGCACAAGGCGGCGATGAGCGTACACGCCGATTACCTCGTCCATGCGGCGGACGAGCGGGAGCGGGATCCAATGGACTGGAACCCGGAGTTCTCGAGGCGCGCCCGCGGCTTCGGCGTCTACGTGACGCTACGCGCGTTGGGGAGGTCTGGGGTGGCGGAGATGATCGATCGATGCCGCGCACATGCCCGGCTTTTCGCCGAGCGCCTCGGCGCGGAGCCCGGCATCGAGATCCTGAACGAGATCGCGATCAACCAGGTCCTCGTCCGCTTCATGGCCGACAACGGCGACCACGACGACCGCACCCGCCGCGTGATCAAGGCGGTCCAGGAGGACGGTACCTGCTGGCTCAGCGGAAGCAAGTGGAAGGGTACCGACGTGATGCGTATCTCGATCTCGAACTGGTCGACGACGACCGAGGACGTCGAGGTGTCGGTCGACGCGATCCTGCGAAGCGCCGCGGCGAATCCCTGATCACGCCGGCCGTTGTGTTGCGAAGCCTGGCACACAAGCCCAACAGGCGTAGGGCTGTGGGCGAGATATTCGATCCGGGACCGTCACCAGGCAACGTAGTGATCGTGGAGTCCATGCTCCAAGAATGTCCTCAATCCCCCCTTGTGCGACGGTTCCGCACCTCGATAATGTGACTGCACATTGATGGAGATCGATGTCCAAACTGAGATCGAGATCGAACATCCGCGGCTCGAGGTCGCTGCCTTCGCGGCCAACCCCGACAACGCGACGATCTGGTATCGCAACATCAAGCGGGTTGACTGGAAGTCGGCGAAGCCACTCCAGGTCGGTAGCAGGATCGCGTTCGAGGCTCAGTTCCTGGGCCGCACGATCGCATACACCTACGAGGTGAAAGACATGATCGCCGGCGAACGCTTCGTGATGGCGACCTCAGAAGGTCCGTTCCCCATGGAGACGACCTACTCCTGGGCCGACTCGCCCCGCAACGGCACGAAGATGTCCCTTCGCAACCGCGGTATCCCATCGGGCTTCTCGAAGGTAGCCGCGCCGGTGATGAAGAGCGCTATGCGCCGCGCCAACCAACAGGATCTGATCAGATTGAAGGAGCTCCTCGAAGCGCTCTGAGGTACTCCAGTGCCCGGGTTCGGGCTCTCGTCATCCCGCATCACAGGCTCAGGCGGATTCCGGGAGCTCTTGACAGGCCCCTCAGGTTGATGTTTAGTCGGACGTATTAGTCATACGTCTAAGGAAGTCGGGATGATCGATACCGCAGCCAAGATCGAAGCGAGGGCCGCTCTTCTGGATGCGGCGGAGCGCCTGCTGATCTCGACCGGCTACGCGGAGATCAGTACCCGCCGCCTGGCGGAGGAAGCAGGGGTCAACCACGGCCTCGTCCACTATTACTTCGGCTCGATGGACGAGCTCTTCGCTCAGGTCCTCGAACGCTTCACGGAGCGGTTGATAGCTCGTCAACGGGCGATGTACGCGCGGGACGTTCCGTTCCTCGAGAAGTGGCGGACCGCCATGTCATACCTCGACGAGGACCTGGAATCGGGGTACCAGAAGGTGTGGCTCGAGCTACAGGCGCTCGCGTGGAACAAGCCGGCGTTGCGCGATCGCGTGGTGCACGTCGATGAGGAGTGGCGTGCCGTTGTTACCGAAGCGATTCAGGGGGCTGTTGAGGCGTACGACATCGACACGGACACCTTTCCTGTCGAGGCGATAGTTTCGCTCGTCGCGACCTTCAACCTCGGGATGATCTTGGAACGCCACTCCGGTGTCTCCACGGGTCACCGGGAACTGTTGGCGGCTATCGACTCCTGGTTGCAGACGCTGGACGTTGGGGTGAGGTCGTGAGAGCTCGATATCCCGACGCCGACGGCTACATCGATCGGGCCGGCATCAAGATCTTCTACGAGGTCTACGGCGACGGGGGTCCGACCATCCTGCTCCTTCCGACATGGTCGATCATCCCCTCGCGTCACTGGAAGGCTCAGATCCCCTTCCTCGCCCGGCACCACCGCGTCGTGACCTTCGATCCGCGCGGGAACGGCCGGTCAGACCGTCCCAAGGACCCTCTCGCCTATGACGAAAGCGAGTTCGCGGCGGACGCGATCGCGGTGATGGACGAAACGGGAACGGAGAAGGCGATGCTTGTGTCCCTCTCCAAGGGGGCACTACGCGCTCTCGTGCTGGCGGCCGAACATCCCGATCGTGTCGAGGGTGCCCTGTTCGTAGCGCCCGCCGTGCCTCTCGCCCCGCCCTCGCCGAAGCGCGCCGGAGGGAAGGAGGGATTCTGGACGGAGCTCGACTCCCATGAAGGGTGGGCCAAGTACAACGCCCACTACTGGGTCACGAACTACCGTGACTTCCTCGAGTTCTTCTTCTCCCAGATGTTCACCGAGCCACACTCGACGAAGCAGATCGAGGATTGCGTCGGGTGGGGGCTCGAGACGACGGGCGAGGACCTGGTCATCGGGGAGAGAGCTCCCAGATTCACCAGGGACCGATGCGTCGATCTCTGTGCTCGCGTCCGGTGTCCCGTCCTCGTCATCCATGGCTCGGACGACGCGATCATCCCGCACCAACGCGGTGAAGCGCTCGCCGAGGCCACTGGGGGAACCCTGGTAACTCTGGAGGGGGCCGGTCACGGTCCTCATGCCCGCGATCCGGTGAAGATGAACCTCCTAATCAAGGAGTTCGTGGATGGGCCCGATCGGCGCTCCGGCACCTGGGTGCGGGGGAAGAGCAGGAGGCCGCGCGCCCTGTTCGTGTGTTCCCCGATCGGACTGGGTCATGCGCAACGCGATGTGGCGATCTCCAAGGAGCTCAAGAAGCTGGTTCCCGATCTGGATGTCCAATGGCTTGCGCAGGATCCGGTGACCCGCGTTCTCGAGCAGGAGGGCGAGACGATCCATCCCGCAAGCAGGTTCCTCGCGAACGAGTCGAAACACATCGAGAGCGAATCCGCCGAGCACGATCTCCATTGCTTCCAGGCGTGGCGGAACATGGACGAGATCCTGGTCGCGAACTTCATGCTCTTTCACGATGTCGTCACCGACGAGTCTTACGACCTGTGGATCGGAGACGAGGCGTGGGAGGTGGATTACTACCTTCACGAGAACCCAGAGCAGAAGCGCGCGGCTTACGCGTGGCTCACAGACTTCGTCGGGTGGTTGCCGATGCCTGACGGAGGCGACCATGAGGTGTCTCTGACCAGCGACTACAACGCCGAGATGATCGAGCACATCGCCAGGTATCCGCGGGTCCGGGACCGAGCGATCTTCGTGGGCGAGCCCGAGGACGTAGTGCCGTCCGAGTTCGGCCCCGGTTTGCCCTCGATCCGCGAGTGGACCGAGGAGCACTACAACTTCTCCGGATACATCACGGGTTTCGGGCCCGAATCGTTCGCCGACACGGAGGCGATCCGACACGAGCTCGGGTATCTCCCCGATGAAAAGGTATGCATCGTGACGGTGGGTGGCTCGGGTGTTGGAGAGCATCTGCTTCGCAGGGTGATCCAGGCTTACCCCGCGGCGAAGGCACAGGTTCCGGAGCTTCGGATGATCGTGGTCGCGGGCCCGCGGATCGATCCCGCCACATTGCCGCAGACCAAGGGCCTGGAGATCCGACCCTACGTTCACAACCTCTACCGCCACCTCGCGGTCTGCGATCTCGCCGTCGTGCAGGGGGGCCTCACCACTTCAATGGAGCTGACGGCGAACAAGCGACCGTTCCTCTACTTCCCTCTCCGGCACCACTTCGAGCAGAACTTCCACGTCCGGCATCGCCTCGATCGGTATGGGTCCGGCCGGCGGATGGACTTCGACAGCGCAACCCCCGAC
>JALZOM010000024.1 GCA_030913945.1 Actinomycetota bacterium | reverse complement strand
GTGCGGTGACCTGTGCACGCGGCGATGCGGGTTCTGCAATGTCATGACGGCAAAGCCTCAGGCGCTCGACCCGGAGGAGCCGGCGAAGATCGCGGAGGCGGTTCGTCTAATGGGACTGAAGTTCGCGGTCATCACGGGCGTCGCCCGCGACGATATGGACGACGGCGCTTCGACTCACTGGGCCGAGACCGTCCGGGCCGTACGACAGGCCATGCCGGACTGTGGCATCGAGGTGCTGATCCCCGACTTCAAGGGTCGAAAGGAGCACCCGCGTGATTCTTTAGCGCGCGTGATCGAAGCGGGGCCGAACGTTCTTGCGCACAATCTCGAGACCGTTCGGCGCATCCACCCCAGCATCCGCCCGGGCTTCGGCTACGAAGCGAGCCTCGAGCTACTGAAATGGGCCAAGGAGCTGCGCGCCGATCAGGTCACGAAGTCGAACATCATCGTCGGGATGGGTGAGCGCGAGGAAGAGGTCTACGACGCGATGCGTGATCTACGGGAGGCCGGCTGCGACGTCCTGACCATCGGCCAGTACCTGCAGCCGAGTGTCTCGTGGCATCTGGCTGTCGATCGCTGGGTGCATCCGGATGAGTTCGCGCGCTTCAAGGAGTTCGGCGAGAACGAGCTGGACTTCGCGTGGGTCGAGTCCGGCCCCCTCGTCCGCTCGAGCTACCACGCCGGGAAGCAATATCGGAGTGCGGCGGCGCGGCTGGAAGCGCACTAGGGATGGAGCTCAACGGCGCGGTCGGGATCCTCACAGGCGCGTCCCGCGGCCTCGGCGCCGAGCTCGCCGAACGGCTTGCAGCTCGAGGGGTCAATCTCGCACTGGCCGCCCGATCCGAAGAGGACCTTGAGATCACCGCGAAGAAAGCGCGCCGCCACGGAGTGCGCGTTCTCGCCGAACGAGCGGACGTGGCGGACGCCGGCGACCTCGAAAACCTTGTCGACGAGACCACTGAGGAACTGGGTCCGCTCGATCTGCTCATCAACAACGCCGGCATGGAGAGACCGGCCCGCTTCGAGACCTACGGGATCGACGAGATCCAGGCGATGGTCACGACCAATCTGACATCCGCCGCCCTCCTTAGCCGGCTGGTAGCGCCGGGGATGATCGAGCGGGGGCGGGGACACATCGTCAACATCTCTTCGCTGGGGGGCAAGACGGCCTATCCCTACAACTCGCTTTATTCGGCAACGAAGCATGGTCTCGTCGGCCTCTCCTGGTCCTTGCGTGAGGAATTGAAGCCCCACGGGATCGGCGTGAGCGTCATCTGCCCGGGGCAGATCAGAGACGCTGGGATGTTCCACTCCCGCCACCCCGATCACAAAACCTCGCCTCTGCTGGGGACGGCGGCGCTCGACAAGGTTGCGACCGCCACCATCAAGGCGATCGAGAAGAACCGAGCCGAGATGATCGTGACCCCCGGGCTCGGCCGGGTCGTCGACGTGATGGAGGCTATCTCCCACGATCTGACGGCCGCGGTGCAGCGCAGGCTGGGCATCTATAGGTACCTGGAGCGCGACGCCACCGGCGAGTGATTCGCGCTTGTTCACAAATGGCGCACTCAAGCGTTCATATCGGGCCCGGCGGGTAGTATGGCGGCGCCACCCCCGTTCACCGCTAGGAGGAAGAACAACGTGACCTACGTCATCGCCGAGCCCTGCATCGGAGTGAAGGACCGGGCGTGCGTAGACGAGTGCCCGGTCGACTGCATCTACGAGGGCGAGGATCGTCTCTTTATCCACCCCGAGGAGTGCGTCGATTGCGACGCGTGCCTTCCCGCCTGTCCCGTAGACGCCATCTTTCCTGAAGACTCGGTCCCCAAAGAGTGGACCGAGTACACGACGAAGCAGGCCCAGTGGTTCGAGGACAATCCGGAGGCCTCTGGGGGAGCGATGGAGAGCCCGTTCGCGCCGGCCGAGGAGCGCGGCGAGTAGCGGTTTTCCGTCCCTGGTGCGGGCACGCAGGTCCGTGCATCCATGAGCAACGCTCGGCCTGAGCCGTCGCGCGCGCCCGAGGTGTGGCGGCGCTATCTGGGCCGGAAGGTCTCGTTGCGGTACCGGCTCCACGACGATGACTCCGCGCATCCCTTCTCGGAAGCGATCGGGATGGTCGCTTCGGTTCGCTCGGAGTCGGGCTCCCGGGCCGAGATCCACATCGTCAACCGGCGGGGCGCCTCATCGACCATTCCCCTGGAGGACATCGTGGCAGCCAAGGTGTTCGACTGACCGCCGATCCGTCCTCGCTCGCTGCGCGATCACCCACCTTCACCGGCGCCTTTTGGGCGCCTCCACCTGCTCTTTTGGGTCTTCGTTCACACCCGCGCTGCTATAGTCGAAGGGACGTATCGGTGCCAGGAGGTACTCATCTCTCTCTCGTCCGATAAAGGACAAAACACGTGAGCGCGCAGGCCGCTCACTCGACGAAGCCAGGAGTCGGACGCAAGGAACTAGACCAAGTCGTCATCCGATTCGCCGGTGACTCCGGCGACGGCATGCAGCTGACCGGCGACCGGTTCACCAGCGCTACGGCATTCTTCGGCAACGACCTCGCGACCGCGCCCGATTTCCCTGCGGAGATCCGGGCCCCCGCGGGAACCATTCCCGGCGTCTCCGCGTTCCAGATCCACTTCAGCAACCACGAGATCCTGACGCCCGGAGACAACCCCGGCGTGCTCGTGGCGATGAACCCCGCCGCCCTCCAGGCGAACCTGAAGGACCTGCTCCCCGGGGGGCTCTTGATCGTCAACCGCGACGCTTTCGAGAAGCGCAACCTCGACAAGGCCGGCTACTCGTCGAACCCACTCGAGGACGGGACGCTCGAGAGCTATCAGGTCTACGACATCCCCATGACGTCGATGACCCGGGATGCGGTGAAGGGTCTTGGCCTCGGCAACAAGGAGGCCGGTCGCTCCAAGAACATGTTCGCGCTCGGCGTGATCTCGTGGATGTACGGACGCTCGCTCGATCCAACGATCCGCTGGCTCGAGAAGAAGTTCGCCAAGCAGCCGTCGATCGCCCAGGCGAACGTAGCGGCGTTGAAGACCGGTCACGCCTTCGGCGAGACCGCAGAGTTGACCGCCTTCGAGGTCAAACCCGCCGTCCTGGCACCGGGAACCTATCGGCGAGTCACCGGGAACCAGGCCCTGGCCTACGGGCTGATCGCCGCCAGCGTGCAGGCGAAGGTGCCCCTCTTCCTCGGGTCCTACCCGATCACGCCGGCGTCGGACATCCTTCACGAGCTGTCGCGTCACAAGAACTTCGGCGTTCGAACGATGCAAGCCGAGGATGAGATCGCAGCCGCGGGGATGGCGTTGGGCGCGTCCTTCGCCGGACACCTCGGGGTGACTACGACATCCGGGCCGGGGCTCGACCTGAAGTCCGAGACGATCGGGCTGGCGATCGCGCTCGAGCTCCCCATGATCATCGTGGACGTCCAGCGCGGTGGGCCGTCAACGGGTCTCCCTACCAAGGCCGAACAGTCCGACCTGCTCCACGCGCTCTACGGTCGCCATGGCGAGGCACCACTCCCGATCGTTGCGTCGTACTCGCCCCCGTCTTGTTTCTGGGCGGCGCTCGAGGCCGCGCGGCTCGCCATCAAGTACATGACCCCGGTGATCCTGCTCTCAGACGGCTACCTCGCCAACGGAGCCGAGCCGTGGCGCATACCTGCCGTCGAGAAGCTTCCACGGATCCCGGTCAGATACACGGCGGAAACGAACGTAGGTGACGAATTCTGGCCGTATCTGCGCGATGACGAGACCCTGTCTCGTCCGTGGGCGATCCCCGGAACCCCGGGGCTGGAGCATCGCGTCGGCGGTCTCGAGAAAGCCGACGGAACCGGCAACATCTCCTACGAGCCCGAGAACCATGAGCTCATGACGATGCTGCGCGCGGCGAAGGTCAAGGTCATCGAGGAGGACATCGATCCTCTCGAGTGGCAAGGGGACGAAGACGCAACCTTGCTCGTTCTCGGGTGGGGCTCAACCTACGGCGCGATCGGAGCGGCCTGTCGTCGCCTGCGGGTGAAGGGCGTACCGATCGCCAACGCTCATCTGAAGCACCTCAACCCCTTCCCGAGAAACACGCGCGACGTCCTCGAACGCTTCGACCGCATTGTGATCCCCGAGCTGAACACCGGTCAGCTGTCGAAGCTGATCAG
>JALZOM010000018.1 GCA_030913945.1 Actinomycetota bacterium | reverse complement strand
CATCTACTCCATGCCGCCCGCTACTAACACGGAGACCTCTCCGGCTCTGATCAATTGGTCCGCCAGCGCGATCGCGTTCAAGCCCGAGAGACAAACCTTGTTGATGGTTATCGCCGGAACCGTCTTCGGTATGCCGGCCTTGATCGCGGCCTGCCGTGCGGTGATCTGACCGGTCCCGGCCTGGAGCACCTGGCCCATGATGACGTAATCCACCTGATCGCCGGATAAGCCCGCTCGCTCCAAGGCGCCTTCGATCGCGCGCGCGCCGAGATCCACCGCCGGGGTACCGGCAACCGCTCCACCGAACTTTCCGATCGCGGTACGGGCGGTCGAAACGATGACCGAGTGGGTCATGAGGATCTCCTTTCGCCTCTCTCGGAGACTCTGGCAGGCGAGAATCTCATCTTACGTAGTCGGTTTGCATTCATAAGCCACCTCGACCTGGGAGAATGGCGAGATCGCTGAAGAGAACGGCCCCCCGATGAGAGAGGAGCGGCTTACGCCCGCCGATCGCACGAGGATGCACATCCCGGCTCGCCGCTATAACGCCCTGATCATCGCGGCCGGCTTCGGAGTATTCGGCGTTCTCACCCTCACGAACGCTCCGCTGTGGGAGCACCGGTCCCCGCTCGAGCTATGGGTCCTGGCCGGCCTGGTCGTCGCCGGCGAGATGCTGCCGATCCGCTACACACGCAACGGAGAGATGTCGGAAGTCGTTACATCGACGACCTTCAGCTTCGCACTCCTGTTGTCCTGGGGGATAGCACCGGCGCTCCTCGCTCAGGTCACGGCGTCACTGGTCGCGGACCTGGCCCGTCGCAAGTCGTGGTGGAAAACGGCGTTCAACGCCGCTCAATACGCCATCTGTCTCGGGGCGGCGCACGTGGTTCTCCAACTAACCACAGGGGTCCCCCGGGCCGTCTCGCCCCACTTCCTCCCGCGCGACCTTCCATTCGTGATCCTGGCGATGGCGGCGTTACTCGTTCTCAATCTGGTCGTGACAGGAGTGGGGATGGCGCTCCGCCATCACAGGTCCATAGGCGGCTTCCTTCGGGACGACCTGTCGTCGAGCCTCTTCGGCGACGGAGTGCTGCTACTGCTGTCGCCCGTGTCGCTGATCGTTGCGGAGGTCGATCTCTGGTTCCTGCTGTTACTCCTCGTGCCGCTCGCCGGCGTGTACATCCTGACCCACGAGAACAGCAAGTTGGTAGCCCGGCTGCGGCGTCAGGCCGACCAAAACCGGCATCAAGCGCTCCACGATCCCCTGACGAACCTGCCGAACAGGACGCTATTGCAGGACCGGATCCAGCAGGGGATCTTCCGAGCGGAACGTGATGGGCATCGACTGGCTCTGATGATGATGGACCTCGACCGCTTCAAGGAGGTCAACGATGCGTTGGGACATCACAGCGGCGACGTACTGCTGAAACAGATCGCAAAGCGACTTCGCCGCGCATTACGTCAGAGCGACACCGTTGCACGCCTCGGCGGGGACGAGTTCGCCGTGCTCCTACCTCACGTCACCGACCCTTCCGCCGCGATCGCCATCGCGGAGAAACTTGCCGAATCTCTCCGGGAGCCCTTCGCCATCTCCGAGCTGTCGTTGGAAGCCCGGGGGAGCATCGGGATAGCCCTGTATCCCGATCATGCGTCGGACATGGGGGCGCTCGTTCAGCGCGCCGACGTGGCGATGTACGCCGCGAAGAACGGGCCGCGTTCGTGGGAGCTCTACGCGACCGAGCAAGACCAGCAGAGCCCGGGTCAGCTGGCCCTGGTGGCGCAGCTGCGTCATGCGATCGACCACGAAGAGTTGGTTCTGCACTATCAACCGAAGGGCGAACTGAGTTCCCTTCGGGTGAAAGGCGTGGAGGCTTTGGCGCGCTGGAGGCACCCGCGCAACGGGATCATGCTGCCGGACGACTTCATCCCGCTCGCCGAGCACACGGGCCTTATCCGCCCCCTCACGTTGTACGCGCTCAACAGCGCCTTGAAGCAGTGTCGAGCGTGGGAGGAGCAAGGGCTCGATCTGAACGTGGCGGTGAACCTGTCACCGCAGAGCCTGTTGGATCTACAGCTCCCCGAGGAGGTTCAGGGGTTGCTCGAACGGTGGAAGGTCCCGGCGACCCGGCTCAAACTAGAGATCACGGAATCGAGCATCATGGCCGACCCGATGCGGGCGATGCGCGTGCTGAACGAGCTCAGCGGGATGGGCATCGGGCTCTCGATCGATGACTTCGGCACCGGTTACACCTCGCTCGCCTACCTGAAGCGCCTTCCCATCGACGAGATCAAGATCGACAAGTCGCTCGTCTCCCACATCACCACCAACCAGAGCGATGACGTGATCGTCAGGTCGATCGTTGAGCTCGGCCGCAACCTCGGGCTCGAGGTCGTTGCCGAAGGCGTGGAGAACAAGGCCACCTGGGACAGGCTTGCGACCTTCGGTTGCGACACGGCCCAGGGCTACTACCTCGCCGACCCGATGACACCAAACGAGCTCGCCAGCTGGCTCCAGGGTGCCGGGCAACAGATCCAGATACCCTTCCGCACTATCTGACCACCTCACCGGCCCCCGCACTTAGGATCGCCGCCGATGCCCAACAAGATCGAACACGTTGCCCTTGCGGTGGCCGATCTCGACGCCGCGATCGCCCACTACCGAGAGGTGTGGGGCATCGAGGTCACCCATCGCGAAACGATCGAAGACCAGGGCGTCGAAGAAGCCATGCTGCCGCTGGGGGACACGTTCCTGCAGCTCATCGCTCCGGCGAACGATGCCACGACGGTGGGGCGGTTTTTGGCCAGCCGGGGAGAGGGCCTCCATCATCTCGCCTACGAGGTCGACGATCTCCCGCGCACCCTCGAGGACCTCAAGGCGAAGGGCGTGAGATTGATCGACGAAGTCCCTCGTCGCGGCGGGCGTGGCCACCTCGTTGCCTTCGTCCATCCAAAGAGCAACCATGGTCTGCTCGTCGAGTTGATCCAGGCGCCGGAAGGCAAGTGATGTCGCGCGCCCCGAAGCAGGCCAGCCCGCCCCAGTCGCCCTCGCCGTTAACGGTTCCGGAGTTCCGCAGCCTCCTGCCGATCGGCTTCACGGTTGCGCTCGGCTTCGGACTCGTGGTGCCGGTGCTGGCTCCCTTCGCGCTCTCATTCGGAGTCGGCATCGCTCTGATGGGGCTCGTACAGTTCGTCTTCGGGTTCACCCGGTTCTCGTTCGGCATAGCAGCGGGGCTGGTGGTCGATCGCTTCGGTGAGCGGGCATCGACGGTCACGGGGATCCTGATCGTGGCCGTGTCCTCTTACGCCGCCGGTTTCGCCCAGAGCTTTCCTCAGCTCGTGCTCGCGCGGGGCTTCGGCGGCGCAGGATCGGCCCTGTTCATCGCCGGTCTCATGAACCGGCTGTTGAAGATCATCCCCGCCGAATCCATGGGGCGCGCAACGGGCCTGTGGCGCGCCTCGTTCCTCGTGGGCATCGCGATCGGGCCGGTCATCGGTGGAGTCCTGAAAGACCAACTCGGCTTCCGGGCCCCCTTCCACATCTACGCAACCGGGCTGCTGATAGCCGCAACCATCGCTTGGTTCGTGATGACGGCGCCTCTCAAGGGGGCAAAGGCACAGAAGAAGCGCCCCATCGAAGCGTTGCGAGCCACTCGCCCGCTCTTCCGGGACGTGCGCTACGTGGTCGCATTGCTCGCCACGCTGGTGGGATGGTGGACGCTTTCTGGCCCGACCCAGCAGATCGGGGCTGTCTATGCACAGCGCGTGCTCGACTTCAGCGGCACCAAGTTCGGGCTAGCCCTGTTCCTCTTGTCGATCGGTGAGGTCATCGTGTTGTTCACGGCCGGGAAGGCAGCCGACCGTTACGGGCGCAAAGCGGTCCTGATCCCCGCCCTGGCCGTCACCGCGATCGCAACCGCCCTGCTCGGACAGGTCGAGACCCTTCCCAACGCGTTCTTCCCCTTGATGATCGCGATCGGGGCCGGGGTTGCTGCGGGGGGAGTTGCGGCGGGCGGTTTGCTCGCCGACTCCGTCCCCGAGGGAGGCTCCGGCACGGCCGTGAGCGTGAACCAGATGGCGGGCGACCTCGGTTACATGATCGCCCCCGCGGCGGTCGGCGCGATCGCCCAGGGCGGCGGCTTCTCGCTCGCATACGGGGTCGCGGCGGTCCCAGCAGCCGTTGCCTTCGCAGCGGCGCTCAAACTCCCTCCCGGAGCGGGACGCGGACGCCGGGACCGCGGATCCGAGGGCCACGAACCCGTCGGCTGAGCGTCCCCTGGGTTAGCGTGAGACGATGGGCGCAAACACGTACGAGCGGGCCGGAGTGAGTGATCAGGACGAGGCCCTATCGGCTGTCGTTCGACATCTCAGTCCGACGTTCTCGCTCCCCGAGGGAGCCGAGGTCCTTACGGACTTCGGTCACTACGCGAGTGTTCTGAGGATCGCGGAGGGCATCGGGCTGGCAATCTGTACCGACGGAGTCGGCTCGAAGACGATCGTGGCATCCCGCATGGCCCGTTACGACACCATCGGATTCGACTGCGTCGCGATGAACGTGAACGACCTCATCTGCGTGGGCGCCACCCCGATCGCGATGGTCGACTACCTCGGCGTTCACACATTGGATCCCGAACGCGTGGATGCGATCCTCGGTGGACTGGGGGCCGCTGCCAAGGAGGCCGGCATAGCGATCCCGGGGGGCGAGCTGGCCCAGCTCCCCGAGGTGATCGGATCGGACGGGCGATCGAACGGTGACGAGACGGCCTTCGACCTCGTGGGAACCAGCGTCGGTGTCGTCGCTCCGGACGCGCTCAATGTTGGTGCAAAGATCCAGGAGGGCGATGCGATCGTTGGATTGCATTCATCGGGCATGCACTCGAACGGCTTCACGCTCGCACGGCGCGTCCTGCTGAGCGAGGGCGGCCTGTCACTCAAGGACTCTCCGGGCGGCCTGGATCGCAGTCTCGGTGACGAGTTGCTCGAGCCGACGATCATCTACGTCCAGGCGATCAAGGGGCTGTGGAGAGCGGGGATCGACACGCGAGGACTGGCCCACATCACCGGCGACGGCCTTCTGAATCTGTGCCGCCTGGAGGCGAGAGTCGGATACCACATCGAGGCGCTCCCGACCGCTCCTTCTATCTTCGGGCTCATCCAAGAGCGGGGCGGGATAGAAGACGCCGAGATGTTCAGAGTGTTCAACATGGGCATCGGATTCGTCATCATCGTGCCGGACAACCAGGTCGACGACGTGCTCCGGATCGCGTCCGAGCATGGGCACAGCGCGAGCCGTATCGGAACGGTGTCAAACGAGCGCGGGATCGTCCGCATACGGGAACGGCACCTCGCCGGTTCGCTCGAGTCCGGCGGCTTCTCCTAGGGCTTCCCTCGGTGGCCGAACCTAGCGCGAGATAAAGCAGTCGATCAGCTCGCGTTCGTGTAGCCGTAGGTCGTCCTCGACCTCGTTGAGGAGCATCAGAGCGCCTCCGAGTTGGCCTTCGCGCACGGAACGTGCCGCGATCTGGAGTTTGTGATCCGCTCGCTTGCTCACCCGCTGGGAGAACCGTTGCGTCTCGAGGATCATCCCGAAGCTGTTGTGGCGAGCCGGCCCAGGGGGCTCCGAAAAGAAGCCCGCCACCGTGTCCTTGAGCGCGATGAACCCGCTGCCCGAAACCGTCATCCCCATCCTGCATGCTTCGACCGAAGGGCCTCGGTCCCTGCTCGCGATCCCGACCTCGCCGGGGCCTGGAATGCGCCTGGTTAGACTGCGGCTATGTCTTCCCAGGAGCGGCCCGAGTCAGACCTCCAGGCGTCCGCGTCGCCGGCCACGTCCATCCAGGGGCATCAGGCCCACCTGGATGCCCTCAGGGACGAGGCTCTGGGCGCGGGTGGCGAGAAGGCGACCGAACGACAGCACGAGCGGGGCAAGCTCACGGCGCGCGAGCGCATAGACAAGCTGCTCGACGCGGATTCGTTCGTAGAGACCGACATGCTGGTGCGTCACCGGTCCCACGGCTTCGGCATCGAAGATCGGCGCCCTTACGGGGACGCCGTCGTGACGGGGTGGGGCACCATCGACGGCCGCAAGGTCTTCGTCTTCGCGCAAGACTTCAAGGTCTTCGGCGGCTCTCTCGGCGAGGTCATGGCAGAGAAGATCTGCAAGATCATGGATCTCGCGCTCGAGACCGGAGCGCCGGTGATCGGCTTGAACGATTCCGGAGGAGCGCGGATCCAAGAAGGCCCCGCCTCGCTGGCCGGCTACGGGTACATCTTCGATCGCAACGTGCGATCCTCCGGAGTGATCCCCCAGATCTCGGCGGTCATGGGTCCCTGTGCAGGCGGCGCGGTTTACTCCCCCGCCATGACCGACTTCGTTTTCATGGTGAGCGAGACCTCCCACATGTTCATCACCGGGCCGGAGGTCATCAAGACGGTTACCGGCGAAGAGGTCACCCACGAGGAGCTCGGCGGCGCGATGAGCCATGGGTCCAAGTCGGGGGTGTCGCACTTCGTGACCGGGACGGACGAAGATTGCTTGGAGCAGATCCGCTATCTCCTATCGTTCATCCCGTCCAACAACTTCGAATCACCTCCTTATTTCCCCCCCACCGACGACCCGATGAGGTCGTGTGACGAGCTGCTCGATCTGATCCCCGACTCACCCAACCAGCCCTATGACATGCACCAGGTGATCGGTTCGATCTTCGACGACGGCGAGTTCTTCGAGGTGCACCAGCATTGGGCGCAGAACATCCTGTGCGGCTTCACTCGTCTGGCCGGACATCCCGTTGGCGTGGTCGCGAACCAACCTCAGGTTCTTGCAGGCACTCTTGACATCACTTCGTCCACGAAAGGCGCGCGCTTCGTCCGCTTCTGCGACGCATTCAACATCCCGCTCGTGGCGTTCGTGGATGTTCCCGGATTCCTCCCGGGTACCGAGCAGGAATACAGCGGCATCATCCGCCACGGCGCGAAGCTTCTCTACGCCTTTAGCGAAGCAACCGTGCCGCGGATGACCGTGATCACGCGGAAGGCCTACGGCGGAGCGTACGTAGTCATGAACTCGAAACACATCCGAGCCGATGTCTCCTTCGCCTGGCCCACCGCAGAGATCGCGGTGATGGGGGCCGAGGGCGCGGTCAATGTCATACATCGCAGGGCCATCACCGATGCAGACGACCCCGAGGCCAGACGTGCAGAGCTCATCTCGGACTACACCGAGAGATTCTCCAACCCCTACATCGCTGCGGAGCGCGGCTACGTCGACGATGTCATCGAGCCACAACAAACGCGACGCAAGCTCGTGCAGTCGCTCGAGATGCTGCGGTCGAAGAGAGAGACGATCCCGCAACGGAAGCACGGGAACATCCCGTTGTGAGGGGTTCGGGGGGGCGTCGCCACCTGCACGTCACGTCGGTTCAAGGGCAGCCCACGGAAACGGAACGCATAGCGTTGGAGGCGGCGCTAGAGCGTCTGGCGGGATCCGAGCGAGTATCCCGAGCGAGCTCGGTGTGGCTCCGAGCGGCGCGTTCGCAGGGCCGCCGGCTCGGGATGTTCGACTACCGGGACCGCTTCACGCGCGACGACGCGTGGCGCCTCTCGACCCGATTCCCCTTCGGCGGGCGCGAGTATCCCGGTCGCAACGGTCGGGGCGACACCAAGTAACGCGCGTTACCTGGCCGTCGGACCCTGGCTCATCAGCGCCTCGGTCAGAGATATCGACACACCGCGCGCCTGCAGCAGACGCTGATCGGCCGCGAGGTTCCTACGGCCGGGCGCCACCAGAACCATCGCGATCGAGAAGAACGGCACGCTCAACAAGTACGGCCAGAGCTCCTGTTGCCACAGAGCCAACCCCGCCGAGATCATCAACGGAGCCTCCGCCAGCGCGAAGCCCGTAAAGAAGTTCGCGTTGTAGGAACGCACAAGCTCTCTGGGGCTGGCTGCGTTCAACGGGCGTCTACGCGCCCACACCACGGCCGCGACTCCGGCGGTACCAAGACCCAAGGGCAGCAGGGCAACCGTCCCCGGCGACCCGATATCCACGATGAACAGCAGCACGACGCCCACCAGGATCCCCGCTTGCATCACGGAAAGGAACAAGAGCCTGATCGTCGTGAGGCCGTCGGTCGCCCCGTGGCTCCAGCGCGCGTAGAGCCCGAGCGTCAAACCCGACAGGAGATAACGCTTCACCACCGGCCCCCACCCCAGATCCTCCGGCACCTGGCCCACGACGCGCTAAGACGAGTGATCGTAGAACCCGCGGCCGGTCTTCCGGCCGAAGTAGCCCGCCCGCACCATGTGCTCGAGGAGCGGCGCGGGAGCCAACCGGCGTTCGCGGAACTCATCGTGGAGCTGCTCGAGGATCGCGTAGGTCACATCGAGACCGACGATGTCCATCAGTTCGAATGGCCCCATCGGATGACCGCAGCCCAGCTTCATCGCCGCGTCGATGTCCGATGGGCTTCCGTAGCCCTCCTCGTGCATCCTCACTGCGTCGTTCAAGTACGGGAACAACATGAAATTGACGATGAAGCCGGCCCGGTCGCGGCACCGGACTGGACGTTGACCTATCGATCGCACCCACGCGGTACAGCGTTTCTCGATGTCCGCGCCGGTGGTAACCGTTCGCACCACCTCAACGAGCTTCATCACAGGGGCGGGGGTAAAGAAATGAAGGCCGACAACGCGCTCCGGGCGTGAGGTGGCCACGGCGAGATCGACGACCGGGAGGGACGAGGTGGTCGACGCGAGGATCGCTTCAGGCTTCACAGAGTTATCCAACTCCCTGAACAGCTCCAGCTTGATATCGATGTCCTCGACGACGGCTTCGATCACCAGGTCCGCCTCGGCCAGGTCACCGAGGTCGAGCGTCTTCGTTATCCGCTGGACCGTGGCGTCGGCCTCCGCTTGCTCGAGCTTGCCTTTAGCGACGGCCTTGTCGATGCTGCCGCTGACAGCGGCCAGGGCCTTCTCCACCGACTCGTCACTGCGCCCCCGCAGGATGACCCGGCCCCCTGCCCGCGCGACCACCTCGACTATGCCCGCAGCCATCTGACCCGTTCCGACGATGCCGACGGTGCGGATATCGGTCGTGCCCGCACGGGGCCCTTCGGGCACCGCGTCCACCACCTTCGGGGATTCGGGGGTCTCGTAACGATAAAAGCCGCGGCCGGTCTTCCTGCCGAGATAGCCCGCCGCCGTCAACTGTTTCAACAACGGGGCCGGAGCGTCCTGACTATCGCGCCACTGGCGCCACAGCGCCTCGCAGATCTCGTACGCGGAGTCGAGCCCGATCAGGTCGAGCAACGCGAGGGGGCCCATGGGGTGGCCGCATCCCAATTGCATGGCCGCGTCGATGTCCTCCCGTGACGCGTAACCCTGTTCGAATGTACGTACGGCGGAGTTCAGATAGGGGAAGAGCAAGAGGTTGGCGATGAACCCAGCGCGATCCCTGCAGGGCACCGGTGTCTTGCCAAGTCCCTCCGCAAAGGCTTTGGCCGACTCGATAACCGAGGCTTCGGTAGCGACGGTGTGGACCAGCTCAACCAGTTTCATGACCTGCGCGGGATTGAAGAAGTGGAAGCCCACAACACGATCCGGTCGGTTAGTCGCGACCGCCATGTCGATCACCGGCAACGACGAGGTATTCGTCGCGAGTATGGCCTCGGGCTTCAGCACCTCATCGAGCTTCGCGAACACCTTCTTCTTGAGCTCGAGCTTCTCAGGCACCGCCTCGAACGCCAGGTCGCATGATTCGAGATCGGAGTAGTGGGTCGTCGCAGAGATGCGACCGAGCACGGCATCGGCCTCCGCGCGATCCATCTTGCCCCGATCCACCGCTCTTTCCACGCTCCGTGCGATTCGGTCGTGGCCGGCCTGAACGGTCTCGTCCGAGCTCTCGACGAAGATGACGTCGAAGCCTCCCCGCGCGCAGACCTCGCAGATGCCGGAACCCATGGTTCCGCAGCCCACCACGCCAACTCTCTTGATATCGATACTCATCCCACGCTCCTTCGAGAACCGCTGCGCGCCTGCGACGAGGCCGCAGCGCGGGGCCACAGAGCCTACCCGCCGTTACGATTGGACGATGATGAGACTCGCGGCATCCCGTCTCGAGACGCACGAGACGCACGAGGACTACAAGGCGAACGAGGCGCCGGGGCTTCGGGGCCCATGAAGCGACCAGACAGAGACACGCCCTGGATCTTCAGAACCTATGCCGGATATGCAAACCCGTCCCTGACCAACCGCCGCTTCAAGAACAACCTGGCAAGGGGGCAGACGGGGCTGTCGGTAGCGTTCGATCTGCCCACGCAGACGGGTTACGACTCCGATGCGCTGATGGGCAAGGGCGAGGTGGGCAAGGTGGGAGTCCCCATATGCCATCTCGGCGACATGCGCGGTGTATTCGACGGGATACCGCTGGCCGAGATGAACACCTCGATGACGATCAATGCCACGGCTGCATGGCTGCTCTCGCTCTATGTTGCGGTGGCCGACGAGCAAGGCGCCCCACGGTCATCGCTGACGGGCACGACACAGAACGACATCCTCAAGGAGTACCTGTCGCGCGGCACCTACATCTTCCCGCCGGACGCTTCGATCAGAGTGACCAGCGACCTCATCACCTGGACCCTGCACGAGGTACCACGCTGGAACCCGATCAACGTGTGCTCCTATCACCTGCAGGAGGCCGGCGCAGGACCGGTTCTCGAGATCGCGTACGCACTCGCCAACGCGATCTGCGTTCTCGATGCAGTGAAGGCGACCGGGCGCATATCCGAAATTGATTTCCCGCGCCTGGTGGGCCGCATCTCGTTCTTTTGCAACTCCGGCATCCGCTTCGTAGAGGAAACCTGCAAGATGCGGGCCTTCGATGCATTGTGGGATCGCGTTGCCAAGGAACGGTACGGGGTCGAGGACCCTCGCTACCGGCGCTTCCGCTACGGGGTTCAGGTGAACTCTCTGGGATTGACCTCGATGCAACCAGAGAACAACGTGTACCGCATCCTCCTCGAGATGCTGGCGGTCACCGGTTCAAAGGACGTGCGAGCGCGCGCAGTGCAGTTGCCCGCCTGGAACGAGGCGCTGGGACTGCCCCGAGCGTGGGACCAACAATGGTCCTTGAGAGCTCAACAGATCCTGGCCCTCGAGACAGACCTCCTGGAGCACGACGACATCTTCGAAGGTTCGAAGGTGATCGAAGCGCGGACTGATGAGATCGCAACCGGGGCATGGCAAGAACTTCAGCGCGTCCTTGACCTCGGGGGTTCTGTCGATGCGCTCGGCTACATGAAGGAGCAGCTCGTGTCGGCCCACGCCGAGCGACGTCGGGCCATCGAATCGGGAGACGCTGTGGTCGTCGGTCTCAACCGCTACACGGAAGGCGAGCCCTCACCTCTGGTCGAGGGAGTAGACGAGATGGCTTACGAGAAGATCGACCCTGCGATGGAAGCCGAGCAGGTGGAGCGCCTGCAACGCTGGCGCGCTCTCAGGGATGGGCCGGCGGTGGCGACAGCCCTCGATGACCTTCGCGAGGCCGCGACCGGAGCCACCAACCTGATGCCGGCATCCATCGCCGCGGCCAGGGCCGGCGCGACGACGGGCGAGTGGGCGGACGCCTTGCGAGATGCCTTTGGCGAGTATCGGGCCCCCACCGGGATGGGCGCTCGCGCGAGTGCCGGCCGGGCCGAAGACATGGATGCGACCCGGGCCAAGGTCGAGGGGGCGGCCGCTCGCCTCGGGGTCACCAAGCTGCGGATGCTCATCGCCAAGCCCGGGCTAGACGGTCACTCGAACGCGGCCGAGCAGGTCGCGCTCCGGGCCCGGGACGCCGGGTTCGAAGTGATCTATCAAGGGATCCGGCTCACCCCGAAACAGATCGCCCGAGCCGCGGCTGAAGAGGACGTACACGTCATAGGGATCTCGATCCTGTCGGGTGCCCACGGCTTGCTGGTGCCCGAGATCATCGAGGAGCTCCGGTCGGAGGGCATCGATCCCCAAGGCGTGCCGGTCGTGGTCGGCGGCGTGATCCCCGACGAAGATGCTCTCAAGCTGCGCGAGCTGGGAGCGGCACGCGTCTACACGCCAAAGGATTTCGACCTCACCGCGATGATCGGCGAGATGGCCGACCTCGTCGCCCGGTGAACCGCGTCAGAGCGCGGCCCGGCCCGCCGGGTCTGGAGTCGATGCTCCCGCCCTGCGACGGGAGACCGCCCACAACCCGACCGCACCGGCAACGCCCGCGCCGGTCAGGGCGAGGATAGGAAGCAGACCCCAGCCGTCCTCTTGCGCTCCGGTCGACGACGATCCCGCCTCCCGCGCGACCCCATCGACTAGCATGCCTTCGGTCACGCCGGCCCCCGCGGCAGCGGAGGCGACCCCGTCACCCACGACCACCGCGCCGACCATCCCCGGGTGGATCGGACACGAGTACGGGAACACACCGGGCTCATCGAACGTGAATGACGTGCGGCCGTTCGACGCGATCTCATCGGGGCTTCCCCAGGCCCCGCCGGCTCCGATCACCATGTGCGTAACGGGATCGCCGTTCCGCCAGGTCACCTCCGTGCCCGGCTCCACGCGGGCCACCGTGGGATAGAAGCAGAGATTGCCCATCGTGACCTCATCCGTCTTCTCGTCGCCGAACTGGGGGTCGTGGCACCCTCCACCCGCAGTGGCCGGTCCGGTGGGCCAGAACGCCCCCAGGATCACTCCGAGGATCGAGATCATGACGATTCGGCGGCGCATGGGAGCCTCCAGATTGGGTCGGAAAAGGTCTCTGTGACAGAGGTACACCGCGTGTCCCTCGAAGGTTCCCCGGCGGCCCCGCGACCGGACGTTCCCGTACGATGCCGCCCTTCCTTACTCTGTAGGGACCGGCCACCAGGAGGAACCAGTTGAAGCTCGGGATCGGGCTCTTCACCGCCCAGCTGCCCGAAGGCAGCTCACGCAACCTGCACACGGAGTACCGCGACATCATCGAGCTCGTGAAGCGGGTCGAAGCGCGCGGGCTCGACGGCGCCTGGGTCTCCGAGCATCATGGGTCGGCCGACGGCTATCTCCCCTCTCTGTTGCCCATGCTGGCAGCCCTCGCCGCGGTCACCGACCGGATCGAGCTCGGCACCGGCGTGGTGCTGGCCCCCTTCCACGACCCGATCCGTCTGGCCGAGGACTTTGCGGTGGTGGACCAGATCTCGGGCGGGCGAGTCATCTGCGGACTCGGCCTCGGTTGGCGCCAGGAGGAGTTCCGGCAGTTCGACATCAAGGTGAGCTCGCGCGTTCGCCGGCTCGAAGAGATCGTCGACATCCTGCGGCTCGCGTGGAGCGAGGAGCGCTTCGACTACGACGGGAAGCACTACTCATACTCGGGGGCTGCGGTAACACCGAAACCGGCGCGCGTCCCGCCGATCCTGGTTGGGGGATTCGTCGACGACGCGATCCAGAGGGCGGGGCGCATCGGCGACGGGTACATCTCTTCGCGCGCCGAGCCAGAGCGGGTGGCCACGGCCCTCCGTTTGGCGACGGAAGCACGATCGAAGGCCGGTCGTGAGGGGCCGCCGGTCGTTGCGCTACTCCAGAACGCATTCGTGACGGAGGATCCCGATCGGGACTGGCCGATGGTGCGAGATGGGATCGGGCATCAACTCGGCGTCTACGCCGGGTGGCGCGAGGGAACGGATGTGCCCGGGGCACCGCTGAAAGTCACACCACCCGATGAAGACGACATCCGGCGAACCACCGCTTTCGGAACCCCCGACGAGGTCCTTCATGTCCTCGAGCCGCTCGCAGAGGTTCTCGGTTCATACCCCGAGAGCCACCTCATCCTGCGGCTCCACTACCCCGGCATGGAGGCCGCGCCCGCGGCGCGCGCGATCGATCTGTTCGCGGAGCGCGTCGCGCCGGGGCTGAAAGCACGCGCCGCGCGCAGCTCGTCATGACGATGGACACCGCAAGGAGCCGAAGCGGAGTGATCGGGGTCCTTGCGATCGCCGCGACGATCTCAAGCCTCTTCCTATGGGGCCATATGCTTGCCGGGCCGTGGAGGCTCGCTACCGGGTTGTTGGACGCGGGCGATCACCTGGACCGCGCGCAGGCGAAGCTGTCGAAGGGTGCGTTGAAGGACGCGCGGTACGAGACCCTTGCTGGAGCTGCGGCCGCTCGGCGAGCGCGTGCCGGCTTCGACTCCGCCAGTCCGCTGCTGGATCTCGCACGGATGGTTCCTCGCATCGACGGGATCCTCGACGAATCGGAACTTCTCGTTGGAGCCGCGGAACACTCCTCGGACGCGGCGTTGGGAACTCTCGAGATCGCGCAGGGGGCCCTACGAGGACCCGACCGCATCGTTGCAGAGGACGAGGACGGGAAGGGTTCGGTCATCCAGATCGATCGGGTGAGGGAGCTTGGCGAGGTCATCTCTCAGGTGCGCAGTGATATCGCCGCCGCGGCCGACGACCTGGCGGGCGTCGACATGAGCGATCTTCCCCGGCGAGCCCGCCCCCGCATCGAGGACGCCCTCACAGAAGCTCGCTCGGCCGATGATCTCCTCGCCGACGCCGAGGCCGGGTTCGAGATCCTTCCATCCTTCCTTGGCGCCGAGGGCCCGCGCTCCTACTTGCTTGGCTTTCAGAACCCGGACGAGTTGAGGGGCACGGGGGGGTCGATACTCCGTTTCGCCGAGCTCCACATCGAGGATGGCGTCCCCACCCTCGAGAGGGGCGGTTCGGTGTACAAGATCGATCAGGATCGAACGACCTTCGACATCCCGTTGCCCAAAGACGCCTGGTACGTCCGTTCGATAGAGGATGCACAGCGGTTCGGTAATGCGAACTGGTCGCCGGACTGGCCGTTGTCATCCAAGCTCACCGTCGCCTACGGTCGCCGCGCCGCAAGGGAGTTCGCGGACGCGGAGTTCCCAAGCCGGATCGACGGCGTGATCGGCGTCGATCCCATGGCCGTCGAGAAGGTGATGCCGGGGGTCGGCGCGTACGTGCTCCCCGATTACCGCAATCGGATCACCGCCGACTCCGTTCTGTACTTCGTCCTGTACAAGGCTTACGCCTCCTATCCCATCGCGGCCCAACGTCGGGCCGTGTTGCAAGAGGTCGTCGATGGCTTCTACGACGGTCTGATCGATCCCACTCACCCGACGGAACTGGCCCAGGGACTGGGTGAAGCTCTGAGGTTCAAGAACATGCAGATCTGGATGGCGGATCAACGGGAGCAAGACTTCGTCGAGCGTATGGAGTGGGACGGCGGGATACGTAAAGCCTCCGGGAGTGACTACATGTACGTGGTCGAACAGAACGTGGGCGGAAACAAGTTCGATTACTTCGACGACCAAAGCACCGAGATGGACATCGTGATCGATGGGCGCGATGCGAGCGTCACGACCAGCGTCAGCATCACTCACTCGGTTTTCTTTCCGCAGCCTCGGTGGGTTCTGGGCGACTCCTCCAAGGGCGACGCAGCCAAGAAAGCATCGCCTCCCCACCGCCCGATGATCAATGTTTACGTTCCCGGTGCAGCAGAACTCTCGTCGGCCGAAGTGCGCGGAACGCGCTTGGACACCCCGCTTCCGGCGATCTGGCCCTCAGATGCCGTGCCCGCAGAGCACACGGAGCGAGGCAAGAAGGTCTGGTCCACAACTCTGGATATCCTTCCGGAGGAGACGGGGACCGTACGATTCGGTTATCGCGTCCCCGGGGTCATCAGAACTGACGGTGACCGGAGCGTTTATCGCCTGATCCTGCAGCATCAACCCAAGGTTCAGCCGGAGACGATGACGGTGAGCCTGACTCCGCCGCCGGGGGCTACTGACATCGATGCCCCGGGCTGGGTCAGGGAAGGAGAGCGTCTCGTGTGGAGTAAGTCGCTGAAGGAGGATCTGGTGTTGGAGGTCTCGTGGCACAGGTGAGAGCGGTCATCCTCGCAGCCGGCCGTGGCGTCCGTATGGGCGGGGTGACCTCGAAGACTCTTATCCCCATGGGGGATCATCGGCCCTTGCTCCACTACATCCTCGCGGGACTCGATCGGGCGGGCGTTCAGGATCTGATGGTAGTTACCGGTTTCGCTGCGCAAGACGTCGCGGATTTCGCGACGGAACACTGGACTGGAGATGAGCCGAAGTTCGTGTTCAACGCCCGCTACGCCTCCTGGGGCAACTTCCATTCCGTACGGGTCGCGCTCGACCAATCGCCCGGAACCGAGACGTTGATCGTGAACTGTGATGTCATCGTGCACCCGGAGGTTTACCGGCGCGCCGTCGAAGCTCCCGGTGATCTCGTGCTGGCCGTGCAGCGTAGACCACGCCTGGACGAGGAAGACATGCGCGTACGGCTCAAAGGCGACCGCGTTGTCGCTATCGGCAAGGATCTAAAGATGGCGCTGAGCGACGGTGAGTACGCGGGAGTGTCTCTCATCCGGCCCGAGGCCGCCCGCGCGTACCTCGATATCGCAACCGATTCGGAATGGACATCTGATACGGACGTGTACTACGAGGGCGTCTACGCACACATGCTTCCCTCGCTCGATACCCGGGCGATCGAGGCCAAGAGCGGCGAGTACGCCGAGGTGGACGAGCCGGCAGACGTCGAGGACGCCACCCGCGTGATCGAGACGAACGACCAGGCGTGGTCGAGCGAACGAGAAGCCGCCGGCGAGCGGACGTAGTGGAGTCCCCCCAGGTCCACATCTACGATCGGTCGGAGGACGAAGACGAGGCGGCCGCCGAACTCGCCGGAGTGATCTCCGATCTGGGCGCCCAGGCGCCTCTCGTCGTCTCCTCGGTTCACGGCCACCGGCTTGCACAACCTCTCCAGGCCGTCGAGATCGCGACCCCTGAGGACGAGGCGAACCAGGAATCCGCCGCCGAGATCGGGTCTCGCGCGCGCGCGATGGGAGCCGACATGGTCGTAGCGATCGGCGGCGGACGGTGTCTGGACATAGGCAAGCTCGCCGCAGCGCGTGCCGGTCTCGGTGTCGTGGCCATACCCACGCAGCTCTCGCACGACGGCATCTCCTCCCCCGTTGCCGTGGTGCCGAACGCGGAGGGGATCCCCGAGAGCGTGGGCGCTCAGGCGCCGCGCGCGGTGTTCGTCTCGATCCCGACCCTCGTGGACGCCCCATCCCAGTCGGTGGCGGCAGGGCTCGGCGACCTTCTGGCCAACCCCTTCGCCTTGCGAGACTGGGCACTGGCGGCGGAACGGGGTCTGGAGACGATCGACCAACGCGCCTGGGACATGTCGGCGGAGTCGTACATCCTGATCAAACCCCATCTCGATGAAGACCCCCGATCGGCGGCCGGCGATCCGCGTTTCCTGCGGGAGCTCGCCGATGCCTTGATCCTCTCCGGCAACGCGATGATCTGTTCGGGCACATCTCGTCCGGCTTCCGGGGCGGAACACGAGATCTCACACGCCATAGATCGCCTGTACGCGGGGCGTGCGATGCACGGCGCTCAGGTGGCCTTCGGCTGCATCATCTCGGTTGCGCTCTACGGTGAGGACACCGGAGCGTTCCGCGAGCGACTGACGCGTCTGGGCCTCCCACAGCATCCGCGCGAGCTCGGGTTGAACGCCGACGACATGGTGCGAGTCATATTGCGCGCCCCCGATACGCGGCCCGGTCGTTTCACGATCCTGGAAGATGCGAACCTGGACGAGGGGTCAGCCGTCGAGCTCGTGCGACGTATCTGGTCCGACCTCGAAGGGCACGAGGGATGACGCACCGCGCGGTCGTCATAGGACTAGATGGAGTCGCCTGGCATCTCCTCGACCCGCTCATCGAAAAGGGTCTGATGCCGCGTCTGGCATCGATCAGACAACGCGGCGCCGCCGGAACTCTGACTTCTACGGTCCCGACCTACACACCGCCGGCTTGGACCTCCGCGGCGACCGGAGTTAACCCCGGGCGACATGGGATCTACGGCTTCTACGGCGGCAATGCACAATCGGAGCATCAGGAGCTGATGCACGCCGGCAAGGTGAAGTCCTCGACGATCTGGGAGATGGCGAACGTCCAGGGGGCGCGCGCCGGGATCTACAACCTGCCGCTGACCTTTCCTCCGCAGAACTTCGGCGGATGGATGGTTTCCGGGATGATGACGCCGGGATTCGGGGAACAACTCAAGGGCTTCGCAACCCCGAACGAGTACGAGCCGAAGATCCTCGAGTGGGCCCCGGGCTATGAGGTCGATCTGAGCGCCAACTGGGAGAAGGACTGGCGCGACACCGCGCTCGCGGAACGAGGGATCGCCCTGCTCGACAAGCGCTACCGCGCGCTGGACGGGCTGCTGGAGCTCGATCCTCCCGAGATCGTCTTCAGCGTCCAGGAGGTGCCGGACCGGCTACAGCACGTCTATTACCGCTACATGGACCCCCGGGATGAGCTCTACGACTCGGCCGAGGGTCGCGCGATCCGACCGGCGGTCGAGCGCTGCTACGCGGAGATGGACAAGATCATCGGGTTGCTCGACGACTACGCCGGCGATGACGGCTGCGTGATCGTCTGTTCCGATCACGGCTTCACCGCGTGGGAGGTTTCCGTACACACGAACGCTCTGCTCGAGCGCTGGGGACTGTTGCGAGTGAAGCCACAGGCGCGCGCCATGCAGACCAGCGCGGCCCGGCGACTGGTGCCGCTCGCCAAGAGGATCCTCCCTGCAAAGGTTGCGCGCGAGGCTAAAGGACGAACCTTCGCGGCGATCGATTGGACCCGCACCAAGGCATTCGCATCGCCAATCCCCCAGCAGGGGGTTTTCGTCAACCTGCGCGGCCGCGAGCGATTCGGGATCGTCCCCGAGAGCGAGCTGGAATCCTTGAAGGAAGACATAGCGGAACGCTTCCGCTCCCTGAAGGGTCCCGACGGCCGGCCGGTCACGGATGAGGTCCACATGTCGCAGGACGTGTTCCAGGGACATGCGCTCGACGGAGCCCCAGACATCCTTCCCGTGCTTCGCGACCACCATTACGAATTGGATGACGAGATATTCCACCGGGATCCGTTCACCGACGTCAGCCATCTCCCTCGAGGCGTGCATCATCCGGACGGGATCGTGATCGTTGCGGGCCACGGCGTCCGCACTACCAACTCGATCGAGGCCTCGGTCCTCGATGTGACGCCCACGCTCCTTTACCTCGCGGGCCTCAAGGTTCCGGAGGACCTGGACGGAGCGGTCATCGACAGCGCCTTCGAGCCCCGGCATCTCGAGGATCGGCCTATCGAGACGATGCCCGCCCTATCATCTGAGAACAGAGACGAGAGCTCGCCCTACTCAGAGGAGGAAGAGGCCGTCATCGAGGAGTCCTTGAGAGGACTCGGCTACCTCTAACCACTCATGGCCCAACCGGCACCCGTAGAGACCGAGGAACCCCGGCCCACGCCGAAGCCCCTTCAACGGCGTAGCGCGCGCAGGATCGCCCTGCGAGTGCTGGCGGATGCAATGGGCGCCTCGGCCGCGATGTTCCTGGCATCGATCGTTCGCTTCGAGATCCTGCCCGAGGCTCCAGGCAAGAATGTCGACTACACGTTGATCACGATCGTGGCAACACCCGTGCTCATGGCGCTCTTCTACTTCTATGGCCTCTACGAGCCGCGGCAGGTCCTGGGCCCCATCAACGAGTTCAAGGCACTTTTCAACGGAGTCATCGCCGGAACGGTGGTGCTGCTTCTTGCCGACTCCCTCTTCGACATGAACCTGTCGCGCGGGTGGGTGTTCGCCGCAACGATGTCTGCATTCATCGTCGTTGGAGGAGAACGGCTTGCGGTTCGAAAGATCCTTCATTTCCTTCGCCGCCGGGGGGGCGACGCGACGCGCACGATCGTCCTCGGCGCCAATCAAGAGGCGCGGACGGTGGCTCGGATCCTCGAGCGAGAGGCGTGGCTCGGATACAGGGTGCTGGGATTCGTCGACGACGCGGCGACCGGGGGTCAAGACGTGATGAGCGAGCACAAGATCATCGGTCCCACCGCCGACCTCAAGCGACTAGTGCTGGAGAAGCGCGCGGGCCTTGTACTGATCGCGGCTTCCGCCTTTGACACAGCGCGGCTTAACCGGATCATCTGGGAGCTCCAAGATGTCGATGTCGACCTCCAGATCACCTCGGGCACGATCGACCTGATGGCTTCGCGCATGGTGGTTCAATCCGTCGCCGGGGTTCCATTGCTCTATATCCGCCGGTCCGGGATGGACAAGTTGCAGCGGACACTTAAGCGCACGTTGGACATCGTCGGGGCCCTCGTCGGCCTCGTACCGTTGGCTCCCGCCCTTGCGCTGGTCGCACTGTGGATCAAGCGTGACTCGCAGGGACCCGTGTTCTTCAAACAGGTTCGTGCGGGACGAGGGGGCAAGCCATTTACCTGCTGGAAGTTCCGCACGATGGTGGAGGACGCCGAGGACCGGCTCGCCGAGCTTGAGCATCTGTCGGAGGGACCCGGCCTGCTCTTCAAGCTGAAAGAGGACCCGCGCGTTACGAAGGCCGGACGCGTCCTGCGCCGGCACTCGCTCGACGAGCTTCCCCAGCTTTGGAACGTGCTCAGGGGCGAGATGAGTCTCGTCGGGCCCCGGCCGGCCCTGCCCTCCGAGGTCGAGCAATATGACGACTGGGTCCGCAACCGCCTACGCGTCAAGCCCGGGATGACCGGGCTGTGGCAGGTGAGCGGGCGAGCGGAGACCACTTTCTCCGACTACATCCGCTATGACCTCTTCTACATCCAGAACTGGTCGCTCTCGCTCGATCTGTGGATCCTCTGGCGCACACTCCGAGCCGTGGCCAAGCCGGAGGGTGCGCACTAGGCGAGTGCTCTCTCAGCCGGCCGCGGCCCAGATGTGTAGGCTCGTGGGCATGTTGGAAGAGATCATCGTTGCGGTCGATGACAGACCGGGGGTGCTGGCCGACATCGGCGAGCTCCTCGGCCGGACCGGAGTCAACATCGAGACGTTGTGCGCCTCGTCTCACAACGGGCAGGGCGTCATACATCTCGTCGTAGACGACGGGGACGACGCGGGCGAGGCGCTCGAGTCGAACGGTTTCAAGCTCGCGGAGACGCGTTCCGTGCTGACGGCGACGATCGACGATCGCCCGGGCGAGCTCGGACGCTACTGCCGGAGGCTCGCGGATTCGGGCGTCGAGATCAAGTCGGCGTACGTGGCCAAGCGCGCCGGGGGAGAGACCGAATTGATCCTCGCGGTCGACAACGCCGAGGACGCCGGCTGACCGTCCCGAAACGAAGAGAGCCCGCCGGCGAACCGGCGGGCTCCTTCACTGCGAGGTTCCGCTAGGCCGTGACGGCCCGATCGCGGCCCGCACCTGCTCCTGCGGTACCGAAGTAGACCGAGAGGCCGCCTGAGATGAGGTGGAGGAACTGGTCCGCGTTTCCGATGCCTTCCTCGATGGCGAGCCAGTTGAGAGCGCCCAGTAGCCCGAGAAGGAAGACTGCGAGGTACGCAACACCGATAACGACGTTGACCATCTTCGCCGAATCATGCCTCTTAGATCCCGCCAGCCACGCCGCACCGATGAGGAGGTGGACGATGTTGTGCGCCGGGTTGACGGGGAACAAGATCAGCTTCTCATCGAAGGTCTCGCCGAAGAAGTTATCGAACCCGGTGACCGCGAACCCGAGGATGCCGATCGCGAGGTACACGATCCCGAAGACCAAAGCGAAGGTCTGAGCCGGCGTCTTCCCGCCCCGCACCCCTCTGTTAGTTCCTGCAGCAGTAGCCATGTTTCCCCTTTCCTGAACCATCCGTGTCGATGCCATTGCGTTGTACCGAGAGCCTGCGTTTCCCCTGAGTCATTCGGCGTTCGGGCGGAAAAGGATTGGTGTTCCCGGGCCCCCGTCCACCGTTTGCAGATGTCCCCCGGGCAGCTCCCAGACCCCTCGGACGGCCGGTCTGGCTCACCGGCCGGCGGTTGTCATACCCAAACGAAGGGCTTTAAGCCACCAACCCTAGAGATATCCGAGGTTTCGAAGAGATTCCTCGATCTGGGCCTCCTCCTCGGCGGAATAGGGGGTGGCCTCCGAGCCCGCCCCGGCGAGGGGGAGGTCCATCGTCTCGACCTGGACCGGGCGACCCGCCACGAGATCCGATGGCAGGAAGTCTGTAAGGACCTTGCCGTCCATAGGCGGCAGCTTGAGCCCGGCGAGGTACAGGGCAGTGGGCGCGATGTCGTAGAGATGCGCGCAGGCCCCCGAGAGGGGCTCGATCCCCGGGCCGCTCAGGCCGAAGACACCATCCATGTGATGGAACCCGCGGGGGAGATCCCGATAATCGGTGATGGTCGATGGCGAGAACAACCCCTCCGAGAGCTCGTAGGAGTAGTCGCGACACACGGGAAAGAGATCGGGGGCCTTGTCCGCCTCCGGTCCCTCCATCACCTCTTCCCGTCGATACATGCGGTCGAGGACCGGGGCGCCGTCGTCCGGGTCTCTGAGCGCCTCGAAGCAAGCGATCACCTCGTCGCGCACCGTCTCGTAATCGGCCTGCGACACGCATCCGTTGGGCTCGCGCCCTTCGAGATTGATGTAGATCCCCTGTTGGGGGTTGGGTGATGCGAAGGCCTTCGTCCTGCTCCAGTCAATGGCCGAGTGCGCCGCGCCCTTGGCCTTCTTGTAGACCGCCTTCGGCAACACCTTCTTCACCTTCCGGCCCATGGTCCGAAGCGATCGGCTGCCCCCCAGGGCCCCCGCTCCGCCCACCGCCAGGAGGCCGCCCTCCTTCAGCGCGAGGTTGACGTTGACGACCTTTTCCTTCGGCCCGAAGCCGTGATCGGACATCGTGAGGATGTAACCCTCGATCCCGGCCCACTCGATCATCTCGCCGATGAACTCGTCCATCTCGTCGAAGAACGACCACACGCGCTCACGGATGGGACCCGCCTCGGGGCGTTCGTAGTGTCCGCACCGAGGATCGATGTACTTGTAGTGGACGTGCATCAACCTGTCCGGCGCCTCGAGCACGGCGAAGAGGATGGGAACGTCGGCCTCCTCCGCCACCAGCATCCGGAACGCCTTTCGTTTCAGAGCGAGGTTGTGTGACAGCCGGTCGATGATCGCGGTGGATCGCCAATCCTGGTCGTAATCCACCTCGATATCGATCTCGTACTCGCCGACCTCCTCGGCGATCCTCGAGGCCAGCGACTCCGGGTGGGTGAATCCCTCGGGAGTGCCTCCTCCGCCTTCCGGCGTGAGCATCCCGGAGACGGAGAAACCGTCCACGGGGGGTGGCGGGTAGGTCATCGGGATGTTGAAGAGACCCACGCGCGCTCCCTGTGCGTTCGCCGCGTTCCATAGAGCCGGCGCCTTGACCCGGTCGAGTCGTACCAAGCCGTCCCTGCGCTGGACGTTGCCCAGCGTGAACCCGAAGATGCCGTGCTTCCCGGGGTTCACGCCCGTGAAGATCGAAGTCCACCCCGGCGGCGTATAGGGGGGGACGGTTGACGTGAGGATCCCTTGCGCGCCACGATCCAACAACGCCTGATAGCGCGACATATGACCTGCCTCGAAAGCGGGCTCCAACACCGAGTAAGTGATGCCGTCGAGGCCGAGAAGTAGAACCCTGTTGTTCTTGGCGTGGCTCAATCTTTCACCCGCAATCGTCGCCTGAAAGTAAGAAGGATGCCGAAGGCGACCATCACGATACCCACGTAGAGCGCGGGCAGGATCGCGCCCACGAGCGGGCCGATCACGAAGACGATCGCCGAGACGTCGGGCATCCCGGGGGTGGGCAGCAAACGCCGTCGGGCCATGGCCTGCGACCACCGGCCGCCGAGACCACCGTCGGCCGTTTGCTTCTCGGCGCCGGAGATCTCCATGAAGTAGAAGGACAGGATCCCGAAAGCGAGGATCCACAGGATCGTGGTGGCCGGCTCGTCCGTGCGCCACGCGTAGAAACCCAACCCGATGACCGCGCTACCTCGACGAGCGCCGTCGGCGAGAGCATCGAGCTCCTGCCCGCGCGGGCTGTTGATCCCAAGCAGGCGCGCGAGCTTCCCATCGACGCAATCGAACACGAACGAGAGGTAATAGAGGATCGCGCCGGCGATCAGACCACCTCGGTTGCCCAGGGCGAACAGCGGGCCCACGGCCAGCCCGAGGAGGAGCGAGACGTAGGTGACCTGGTCGGGCGTGAGCCAGCGCCTTCGCTCGAGCAATCGAACGAGAGGGAACGCAAGGGGATCGACGACGAGGACCGTCCAGGGATAGTCGCGCTTCTTGGCACCGCCCGTGGCGTCCGGGGCGGTCATCGCCGCGAGGGCTCGGACGCGGGATCGATCAACCCGCGGCCTCTCGCCTGCTCGAACGCGCCCACGATCATGCCCGTGACCAACCCGGGGTCTCTCTTGAACAACGCGCGTCCGACGTTGAGCACGAACAGTCCCACCAGCCCCCACCAGAGCGCCACGATGTGACGACCGTCCTGAGGCATGTTCTTTCGGTGCAGGTAGAACTGGTTGCCCAGGTTCATCCGCATCAGTTGGTGTGATGACAGACGCGAGGTCACGGTCTGGAAATGCTCGCACCGAGCGGCGGGCGTCTGAAGGAGAACGTAACGACGGGACACTCGATAGGTGAAGTCGACATCCTCCTTGTGCCCGTAGCCGGATAGGGCTTCGTCGAATCGGAACTCGTCAACCACCGTTCGGCGGAAGGACATGAACCACCCGGTCATGTATTCGAGCTTCCGGACGCCGGCAGCCTCGGAGACGCCTTCGACCCAGAATCCGGGCCGCATCCGCCCACTCGCTTCGGGCCACCAGCCGCCGATGCCGAACAACTTGCGCCATGCGACCGAGATGAGCGGGGGTCGAGCGGGGTGAACCGGCGTGGCTCGAACGCCGCCGAGCTCGGGCCCCCATCGCTCGTACTCGGCCAGGATGGCCTCATGACAATCGGGAGAAAGGAACACGTCATCGTCGATGAAGAACACAGGATCCCCATCCGTCCGGGCGATACCGAAGTTGCGCTGGACCGTGAGTCCCCTGGGGGCCGGATGGTGATACTCGAGGGGTAGGTCCACCCCTCCGCACAACTCCTCGATCTTGTCGCGCACCGGCGTCTCGTCGCTCGAGTCGACGATGCAGAGGTCCTTCGGAAGGAGGGTTTGGGCGACGAGCGACCCGACCGTAGTCAGCAATTCGTCGGGCCTGTTCCTGGTCGCGATGATGAAGGTCGAACGCGCACTCGTGTGATCGGTCATCGAACGAGCAGGGTAGCGCCTGCACCCGTCGGGAGCGTCGGGAGTCGCCGCATCTCCCGGGGACTCCGGGGGTGCCTTAGTTCGCCCCCCCGGCACGGCGCCTCCCGACTCCTGGGGGTGCTTAGTCCTTGTAGGGGTCCCAGTCGCCCCGGCCGGCCATCGCCACCGCTACCGGACGCAGCGTTTCGGTTACCGAGATCGTTTGTCCCTGAGCGGCCAGCACGTCTCGTAGGCGCCGGTAGGCCTGGGGCGCCTCATCGAGATCCGCCCCACGCAGGACAACGCCCTTCTCGGCCAGCCATCCCCGCATCATGTCGGCGGTGATCCGGCCGGGGGTCTTCATCTCTTTGGTCTTGCGGTTGAAGCGTCCTTTGGCCTCGGTGCGGCTCATTACCCGCCCCGCTCCGTGAACGGTGGAGTAGAAGCTCGCCTGCTGGATCTCTTTGGTCTCGTCGGAGGCAACACCGTTCAGTATCACGGCATCGTCGCCCATCGACCCGCCGACGAATCCTGGCTGAAGATGGAACGCCGGAGTCGCGCCCTTTCTGACGACCACCACGTCGCCGACGCCTTCGTGATGCTCCTTCCAGGCGAAGTTGTGATGATTGTGAACCTCGAGCGTTGGGAGGCAGCCGATGATCCCGAGGACCTGGGACACCACACAGTCTCGTCCCGCGTGGGCATACGCGCCGGCGAGCCCCATGTACTCCCAGTAGTCCTGTCCCTTGGGGGTAGCGAGGTCGAGAACCGTCACGGGTTTCATCATGTCGCCGTCGGTCATGAACTTGGACGCGAGCTTTTGCCCCAGTCCACGGGACCCGAAATGCACCCCGACCCACAGCCAGTCGGAGCCGTCCACCAGCAGGTCCACGTAGTGATTGCCCGATCCCACGCTGCCCAGTTGTTTGCGCGCGGAGTCCTTGAGCTTCTTCGCGAAAGGAAGGTCGAAGCGCGGGTCGTCGAAGATGGGATGGTCGCCGAATCGGTCGGAGGCCTGACCTATGCCGAACGCAACCTCATCGAAGATCCGGTCGATGGCTTCCTCGACTGGAACGTCCTGGGCCCACTCGGAGAACTTCCGGTTCGTCCGAACGGCCTTGTTCCCGCATCCGATATCGAACCCGACCCCCTCGGGGGAAACCGCATTGTCGTAGGCAACGACTCCGCCGATGGGCATCCCGTAACCGAGATGACCATCAGCCATGAGTGCAGCCCCAACCGCTTTGGGATGAGAGGCGGCTTGCTCTATCTGCTGGACGGTCTTGGAGTCGTGCTCGCCGAAGATAGGGAGGGTGCGGGCTTACCCATATGGGCCACGGTCGCGCAACACGCGCCACAGGAAGCGGGGATTTCCCACGAGGTACCGGCGCCACATCCTGGTCGGTTCCTGCGCCAATCGGTGAACCCATTCGAGACCCCATCTGTTCATCCAATCGGGAGCGCGCGCAACTTCGCCGGTCTGGAAATCGAAGAACGCGCCCACCCCAACCCCGACCACAGCTCCCGTGGAGCCGAGCCACTCCGCAAGCCACCGCTCTTGTCGGGGATTGCCCAGACCCACCAGCACTACCTTGGCTCCGGCGTCCTTGATCTCCTCGGCGACCGAGCCCTCCTCGGCGGCGGAGAAAAATCCATCGCGCGAACCCGCCACGACAAGGCCGGGGATCCGGCCGGCCACGATCCCGGCGGCGCGCTCGGCGACCCCCGGCTTCGCTCCGAGGAAGAAGACCGGCCACTCTCGTTCGGCGGCGAGCTCGAGCAACAACGGGGAGAAGAAGTTGCCGTTCAGGTCCGCGGGGAACGGCCGGCGAAGCAGGCGGGCGCCCAGCATGATGCCTTTACCGTCGTTCAGCACGAGATCCGATCGGTTCAGGATCTCGCGGTATGAGTCGTCTGCTGCGGCCAGGTTGAGGGTGTGAGCGTTCACGTGAGCGACGAGGACCGGCGGCGAGGTCTGGGCCTGGCCGCCGATGGCCTCCAGGGCACCCCGCGGGGTCAGGCGGGCGACGCGTACGCCGGAGATCTCGATGCTTGGGATGTCGGCTTCCACGGGCGTGCAGTATGCCAGGGTAACGGTAACCGGCCCCGGCTCGGGTCCATGCGGAGGGCGGGTAGACTCGCCGCCGGCGACGGCCCGGATGAACCACTCGCCCTGGAGGCCTCGCTCGACGCCACGAAGCCCTCGGTCCCTGGAGTTAGGACACATCTTGAACGACCAGCCACGCATAGTCATCATCGGCGCGGGCCCTTGTGGCCTAGGGTGCGGCCGCGAGCTCGAAGAGCTCGGTCACAAGAACTGGCGCCTGGTGGAGCGTGCGCCGCACGCCGGGGGGCTCGCGTCCTCCGTCACCGACCCTCAGGGCTTCACCTGGGATCACGGGGGCCACGTCGTCTTCAGCCACTTCGGTGAGTTCGACCGGCTCCTGGACGAGGTGATGGGGGACGACGTCTATCGCCACGAACGATCCTCTTACATCCGGTTCGACGACCGCTGGGTGCCCTATCCGTTTCAGAACAACCTTCGATACCTCCCCAACGAAGTCGCCTACGAATGCATGCTGGGGTTGATCGAGGCCGGCGGAGGTGATCCCACGACGGACTTCGCAACGTGGATGCGGGCGACCTTCGGCGACGGCATTACGAAACACTTCATGGAGCCTTACAACTTCAAGGTGTGGGCGACGCCTGCGGACAGGATGCAATCCATGTGGATCGGTGAGCGGGTCGCGGTGATCGACTACAAGCGAGCCCTAAAGGGGCTTATCAGCCAGGAAGACGACGTCGCCTGGGGGCCCAACAACACGTTCGTCTTCCCAGCGATGGGTGGAACCGGCGAGATCTACCGGAGGCTGGCCCTCAAGCTCGAGGAGCACATCAGCTACAACCGCCACCTTGTCTCCGTCGACGCGGGCACCAAGACGCTGCGGTTCGAGGATGGTTCGGAAGAGGACTACGACATCCTCATCTCGACGATGCCCATCGATCTCCTCGTCGGCGTGGTTCAGAACGCGCCCGATCTGCTCCGGGAAGCAGCGAAGGACCTCGAACACAACGGCGTGTACATGGTCGGCATCGGATACGAAGCTCCGTTCAAGGACGACATGTCCTGGAGCTACTACCCACAGGACACCACTCCCTTCTATCGGTCGACCAACTTCGCCAAGTACTCCCCCTCGAACGTGCCCGACTCCGACACCGCTAGGTACAGCGCCTACATGACCGAGACGTCCTACTCCGGGTACAAGCTCACGTCCCGCGAGGGTCTGGAGGAAGATGTGGAAGCCGGCCTACGCGCCGCCGGCGTCGTTGAGGGACGGCCGGAGGTGGCCTCGATGCACCTCGAGGACATCCCGTACGCGTATCCGGTCCCAACCCTGAAACGCGATGCGGCGCTGGCCACCATCCATCCGTGGTTGATGGAGCGGGGCATCTACTCGCGGGGGCGCTTCGGTTCGTGGCGTTACGAGATGGGGAACATGGACCACGCCGTAAAGATGGGGGTCGACATCGCTCGCCGGATCGTCAAGGACGCGCCCGAAGAGCTGTGGTCCCTGCCCGACGAGTGATCCCCTCGACTAAGCGTCTGCGCATCACGGCCGTTGCGCTTCTCCTTCTGATGTCAATGGTTGTCGCGGCGTGCACGAACGACGAGCCAGAAGAAGATGGGGTGGTCGCTGCTCCCACCGTCGCTCCCGAGGCCCGATTCACCCCGATGCAGGTCGAGCGCGTCACCGAGCCCGCGGCCGGATGGCGAGAGTCCGGATGTTCCCTGCCGCTGGAATACGTACGACGGATCCGGCGAGGGAATTACCCGGGTCGCTCACCGGACGTCATCGTCGTGCCACGCGAGCCGAACTTCTTTGGCGCATTCACCTCCACGAGCCATTCCGGGCCGTGGGATTACCTTCAGAAGGTCCCGCTCGTGTTCTACGGGCCGGGGTTCATCGAGTCCCAAGGTGACCTGAGCCTGGACCGGGAAGTGACGCTCGCGGACCTCGCGCCGACCCTGGCCGCGCTACTCGACGTCGAGTTCCCGACGGCCGTAGGTCGACCGATCGAGGGAGTTCTCGATCCGACGCGCGAGGGGCCTCCGAAGCTCATCGTGACCGTCGTGTGGGACGGTGGGGGTTGGAACACCCTCAATACGTGGCCCGATCAATGGCCCCACCTCGAGAAACTCATGGCCGGGGGCACGTCGGTTCAAGACGCGATCGTCGGGTCCTCTCCCTCGGTCACTCCTGCGATCCACACGAACATCGGCACCGGTGCCTTCCCCAAGCAGCACGGCACGGTTGGGATCCCGATCCGCGAGGAGGACGGGACGATGTCGATCGCCTTTGACAACAAGAGTCCCGACCACGTCGAGGTCCCGATGCTCGGGGACACGTACGACGCGGCGACCGGGAACGCCGCGGAGGTCGGGATGTTCGCCTTCAAGGGCTGGCACATGGGGATGATGAGCCACGGCGCCCTCACCCCTGGGGGGGACAAGGACATCGCGATCCTCGCCAATACCCAAGAGAAGTTCGTTACCAACCCGAATCTCTTCGAGGTGCCCTCGTACGTCGAAGACATCCCGGGCCTGGACGATCACATACGCACCGTCGACCAGGCCGATGGCGAGCTGGACGACAAGTGGATGGGGCACGAGGTGCTGGACCAACCGTCGGAACGCCGCGACACGCCCGCATGGACCTTGTTCCAGACCAAGATCATCAAGACCGTACTGAGCCGCGAGGGTTTCGGGGCCGACGAGATCCCGGACCTCTTCTTCACGAACTACAAGCAGATCGACGAGATCGGGCACAACTTCAACCTGTTACAGCCGGAGATGCGCGAGATCGTGCGCTACTCGGACGAGGCTTTGAAGGACCTGACGGACTTCCTGAACCGCGAGGTGGGTCAAGAGGAGTGGGTGCTCGCCTTGACGGCCGACCACGGGGTCGGGCCCGACCCCCAGGCCGCGGGCGCGTGGCCCATCCGGATGCAGTATCTGCAGAGCGACGTAGCGGAACACTTCGGCGTCGACGTCGAGGAGATGTTCGTCGAGACCAGCCCGGTGGGTTTCTGGTTCGACCAGCAAGCGATGGAAGCCGAAGGGATCACGTCGGAAGAAGTGGCCGACTTCCTGGTCGACTACCGGCTCGAGGCGAACGCGCCGGCCGGGGAAGATCTTCCGAGCCAGTACCGCGATCGTCTCAGGGAGCCCATCTTCGAAGCTGCCTTCCCCAGTGCAGCCATGGGCGAGATATGGAACTGCGTGAAGGGGAGCGATTGAGCGCCGGGGGGCGGCTCCGTTGCGGCCTCCTTGTGACGATCCTTCTCGCCGGCTGCACCGGTTCCGGTTCAGGGTCCCCGGATCCGGACGACCCCGCAACGGGCACCTCCGGCGCCGCGCCCAACGTCCTGATCATCGTGACCGACGATCAGCGAGCGGAGGGAACGCTGGACGTCATGCCCACGCTACGCAGACTGTTCGAGGAGGAAGGCACGACGTTCACCAACGCCGTAGCCACCACTCCCCTGTGCTGCCCGTCGCGCGCCGGGATCTTCACCGGGCAGTACTCCCATAACCACGGCGTGACACGCAACAACAAAGGTCCCGAGATGGACGAAAGATCGGCGCTTCCGCATTACCTTCAGGAGGCGGGGTATCGCACCGCGTTGGTCGGGAAGTACCTGCAGGGCATCCTGGGTATCAAACGACCCCCGAACTTCGACGACTTCACTATCTCGGGCGGACTCAAGTACTACGAGCGACCCACGAACGTTGACGGGAAGCAACGAATCATCGCCCGGCACGCGACGGACTTCATGGGGGATATGGCAGCGCGTTACATACGGAGGTTCGAGGAGCGAGACGATCAACCCTGGTTCCTCTACGTCGCCCCTAATGCCCCTCACAAGCCCTTCGAGCCAGAGACGAAGTACGCGGAGGCGGAGGTCCCTGCCTTCGTACCCGATGAAGCGGCGCTCGAGACCGACGTCTCGGATAAACCTCCGTACGTATCGGATACCGACTTCACGCTCGGAGACCCTCAGACGGTTTGGACCCAACAGCTTCGGCTGCTGATGTCGGTAGACGATCTGGTGGGCAAGATCTTCCGTGCCATCGAGGCGGGTGACGAGGAGAACACTCTCGCCTTTTACATGTCGGACAATGGGTTGATGCTGGGCGAACACGGGCTCTTTGCGAAACGCGTTCCCTACCATCAGTCGGTCGCCATACCTCTGCTTGCTAGGTGGCCGGATCACATCGCGACGGGGGCCGAGGACGATCGGATAGTGGCGAATATCGACCTCGCGCCCACGATCATGGGGGCGGCGGGCATCGAACCATCGGCTGGATTCCCGATCGACGGGCGGTCGCTCTTGTCGGACGACCGGCGCGATCGCATCCTTCTAGAGGAGTACGAGAACACGGTGCACGGCCTGCCCGATTGGGCTTCGGTCCTGAGCAACTCCTACCAGTTCACCGAGTACTACGAGAAGGAAACCGGGGACCTCATGTATCGCGAGTACTACGACCTCGAGTCGGATCCGTTCGCGCTCGAGAACCTCCTCGGGGATGACGACCCGGCCAACGATCCCGACCTGGAGGGCCTGAGTCAGGATCTGGACGCGATCCGATCCTGTGTGGGGGCCGAATGCCCGTGAGCAAGCATAGGACCGCGGGCCGGTGCACAACCTTGCTTCTCGTCCTCGGACTCACGTTGGCCGCGTGCACGCCATCCCAAGATCCCGACGATCTCGATGGTCGGAGTTCGGATCCCGATTCCGGATCGCAGGCGTCAACCGAACGCGCGGCAGGGCCCGCCTTCGAAACCGCCTGCGCCCTCCCCACCAAAGAGCTGCAGCGGCTGCGCCGAGGCTACCTGCCCGGCAGGTCCCCGGAGATCGTGGTGGTACCGAAGGAGCCGAACTACTTCGGGGGGTTCACTACCTGGACCCATTCCGGGCCCTGGGACTACGTGCAGAACGTACCGGTCATGTTCTACGGGCCGGGATTCATCCGGTCGCAAGGTGAGATAGCGGTCGAGGGATCCAGCGTCGCGGACATCTCGCCCACGCTCGCCGAGCTTCTTCGGATCGAGTGGCCCGAAGATCGCCCGGGGGTCCCGATAGACGAGGCGCTGCTGCCGGCCGATCGCCGAGACACTCCCAAGCTGATCATGGTGGTCGTGTGGGATGGCGGGGGTTGGAACGTCCTCGATCGATGGGGCGACTCGTGGCCGAACCTGAGAAGGATGATGGATGAGGGGACGACGATCACGAACGCGGACGTCGGTTCGAGTCCTTCGGTCACCCCTGCCATCCACGCGTCGATCGGCACGGGGACCTTCCCGAAGCAACACGGCATCGTCGACATACCGCTCCGTCGGGGAGACAGGATCGTGGGGTCGTGGGACGCCACCGAGAAGTCCCCTCGCTATCTGAAGTCCACCACCCTCGCCGACATCTACGACCCCTCCACGAACAACGAAGCCGAGGTCGCGATGATCGCCGAGAACAACTGGCACCTCGGGATGATCGGGCACGGTTCCTATATCGAGGAGGGCGACAAGGACATCGCCGCGATGGTCGAGGGCAGCGACGGCTCCCTCGTCACCTCCGAGTGGTACTCGCTCCCCGACTACCTAGCCGATACGGAAGGACTCGAAGACGACGTTCGCTCCGTGGACCAGGCCGACGGTCAGGTCGACTCAGCCTGGATGGGGCACGACCTGCTGACCGACCCCGGCGACTTCAGGCACACGCCGGTGTGGGAACTCTTCCAGACTCGCCTCCTCAAGGCCCTCATGGATGAGGGCGGGTTCGGCGACGACGACGTGACCGACCTGATCTACACGAACTTCAAACAGATCGATCTGATCGGACACGATTGGAACATGCTCAGTCGGGAGGTTGAGAACACGGTGGAGTACTCCGACGACGCCCTTGGCGAGCTCGAGGCGCACATGAACGCCGCCGTTGGCCGTAACGAATGGGTCATCGCGATGACCGCCGACCATGGACAGTCTCCCAAGGCCGAGACCACGGGGGCATGGCCGATCGCGATCCAAAACCTGATGTCACAGACCGCAGATCATTTCGGTGTGGGCGTCGACCATCTCTTCCAACAGCAGCGACCCGGGGCGCTGTGGCTGGATCGCGACACCCTCGAGCAAGAGGACATCTCGGAACGGGCCATCGCCGAGTTCATCCTCGACTACCGGTTGGAGGACGATGCGTCTGGCGACGTGCCCAGCGAATATCGTTCACGCCTCGACGAAAAGCTGATGGCCGCTGCCTATCCCTATCGTTGGATGCCCGAGATCTGGGACAGGTGTGTGCTCGATCGATGAGACCTAGGATGCGCGAGGAGCGCAGATGAGCGGCGTCGCAAGCCTCGCAGGCGCTCTCCACGGGAACCGGAGGAAAGCTTGACGCCCCCAAACGTCTTCTTCTTGGCGATCGACTCATTGAGAGCCGACGCGGTCTTTGGAGAGCACATCTCCACGCCCAACTTCGACGCGTATGCCGGCCGGGGTGCGGCCTTCAAGCAATGCGTCGCCACGACAACGACGACGACGCCGTCCTTCTCTTCGATGCTCACCGGCTGCTATCCCCCGAAGCATGGCGTGCGGGGCCTTCAGGGTTACCAGTTGTCCCGGGGCGTGACGACGTGGAGCGAGGCTTTCGCCGCCGCCGGATACAGCACGCATGCGGAAGTCACCGGCCCTTTGCTGCCGGCGACCGGGATCCTGCGCGGCTTCCAGGAGTCTCGCCACCGGCCCGCGTACCGCGTTCCCTTCTTCGGATGGCGCGACGAGGTCGTCGGGCGGATGCGTGCCTACGCCGACCCCTGGTTCATGATGCTCCACATCTGGGAGGTACACCGTCCGTACCGCGCGCCGCCCGACTTCGCCAAGAGGAAGGACAAGGCCGGGTACGAAGCCGCCGTTCACGCAACGGACGACTGGCTGGCGCCCGTATTCGAGGCCGCGGGCGACAACACGATCGTGCTGATCACGGGCGACCACGGCGAGGATTACCCGGATACACACCTCGAGTTCCAGTTGGTCCGAGCCGCTCGCCGGCTCCGTCGCGGATTCAAGCTATCGGGCTGGTTCCCGTTCCTCGATAACAAGCTCGCGGGGCTCGAGATCGGACACGGCTTCGCTCTGTACGAGCATCTGGTCCGGGTTCCATTGATCATCTCTGGGCCGGGAGTAGCGCCGGCCGCGATCGAGGAGCAGGTTCGCCACATCGATCTCTTCCCGACGATCGCCGACCTGTGTGGGGTGGAGATACCCGGCGGGATCGACGGCCGCAGTCTGCGAAGCGGCATGGAGGGCGGTTCGCTCGCGGAGGAACCCGCGTATATGGAGGCGGTGGGGGTCAAGCTCGGCGGCGATCGCATCGCCGGCGTGAGAACCCCGGATTGGAAGCTGCTCAAGCCGCCGTCGGGGAAGTCCGCCCTCTACAAGCTGAACGGAGGCGCGCCTCCGGACGAGAAACACAACCTGTATCGCCAGTATCCGGAGGTTGCACGCCAGCTCGAGAGCGTGATCGACCAAGTCAACTCCACCGAGGTCGTGGCCGAGTCCGGCATGACCAGCGAGGAAGAGGCCACCGTCGAACAACACCTCCGCGACCTCGGCTACCTGTAGGTGACGGATTGTTCTTCGTAGTCGGGTCGGCGCGCTCGGGCACGACCCTCGTGCGGATGATGCTCAACGCTCACTCGGACATCGCCGTTCCTCCCGAGTCTCGCTTCATCGTCGAGCTGTGGCGCGGCCAGGATGAGGTGGAGGTCGACGGCTTCCTGAGCGAGCTCGAGGCCCACAAACGCTGGTCCTCATGGGAGACCCCTATCGAGTCCGTGCGCGCCCAGTTACCGGATGACTCGCGAGTCTCGTTCGCGACCGCGATCGAAGCCGCCTACCGGGCGTATGCCCGGGAGCGAGGGAAGACGTGCTGGGGTGACAAGACACCCCGCTATGTCGAGAGCATCCCGCTGCTAGCCCGCCTCTTCCCCACCGCGAAGTTCGTTCATCAGGTGCGCGACGGACGGAACGTCGCGCTCTCTTATGCGGACGTCCCCTTCGGGCCGAAGAACGTCGGCAAGGCCGCGACCCTATGGGCACGGCGCGTCGTGGCCGGGATCAGAGATGGACGCCCCCTTGGACCGAGCCGCTATATGGAGCTGAGATACGAGGACCTGGTGGTCGACGCGGAGAGGTCCGTGAAGGCTCTGTGCACGTTCCTCGATGTCCGTTACGACTCCGGGATGCTCAACTACACCGACCGAGCGCGGGAAGACATCCTGGATCGCGCTGCGCGCTACAACCCGAACCTCACCTCCAAGCCCATGAGCGAGGTCCGGTCGTGGGCCGACGACATGCCCCGCATCCAGGTCGAGACCTTCGAAGCCGTCGCGGGAGACCTCCTAGATAGCCTCGAATACCCGCGCGCGTTCCCCCATCCGTCGCCCCGGGCAAGAGCGATGGCCGCCCTGGGCTCCGTGGGCCTACCCATAGGCCGCCTGAGATCGACCCGCTAACGGCGAAACCAGGTTCAAGCAGGCCCATCAAGTCCGAGGGGGGTCTGGGGGGAGTAGGTCGTCTTGACGGCCGATCCCCCAGTGGGTTGCCGCAGGCCGGCATGGAATGCCGGCCGTGAAGCAAGGGCTGTGGTCAGCAGCCCGCCGCGTGCGGACATCAAGAAACGAAGGTGAAGCGGACCTTGCGTTGGGGGTTGTCGCGGTTCGTGTCGACCAGGACGACGCTCTGCCACGTGCCCAGTTGCATCTCGCCGTCGATCACGGGGATCGTAAGAGAGGGGCATAGGAACGCGGGGAGGACGTGATCCGCACCGTGGCCGGGCGACCCGTGCGAGTGGGCGTAGCGGTCGTCCCGTGGAAGAAGGCGGTCGATCGTCGCCTCGAGATCCTGCTCCGTGCCGGATCCCGTCTCGATGATCGCCAGCCCCGCGGTCGCGTGCGGCACGAAGACGTTCACCAGCCCATCGCGACCTGCCCGAGATACGAACGCGCTGACTTCTTCGCTCAGATCGACGAACCGTGAGGTCGACGTATCGATGGTTCTGAGGTCGGTTTTCATTCGTATCCCATCGCCTTCATCGTCGGCGCGATGACGTCCTCGATCGCCCCTATCTCCTTTGGATTCTCGCGCTTCCACTTCCCCCGCTCCGGCGGGGTGACGGTATTGATCGGCGTAGTTGCGGTGGCTGCGGCGCGTCGTTTGACGGCCTCCTCGTAGGGAAGGTCGAGGAATCCCATCAAGCGGGCGACCTCGTCGACCGGGTTCTGCACGAGCTCTTCGTACCTCACTGTGACCCAGCGTTCCGGGGGAAGCGAGCCACCGTCCGTCATAGCGAAGTCGTTGCAACTCGTCCACTGCTTCGCGCACACCAGCTCCAGGGGCCCCTTCAGGTCGTCCTTCCATCCGGGGTACAGCACGAACTTCCACCACCGGGGATCGCACCCGGGGATCGCGTGCGGAGTGGGAATCTCGTACGTGCGGTAGCGAGGGGTACGCCAGGCATTGATCAAAGAGTTGACGTTGTCGCGCCCTTCACGTTGCAGATAGATGAAGCGTGCATCCGGAAACAACGCGTCGACGAAGGGAACCCGCAGTGCATTTCGAGGTGTCTTGTCGATCAGGCGCTTGCGGGGGCCCGTTACGAGCAAGAAGTTCCGACGGATCGCCGCGGCGGCATCGGGCTCGAGGTCCCCTGCCCGCAGCACGTTCGACTCCCATCCTCGCAAAGCGGGATGGTGTTCGGCCTCCCAGATCTCGTGGGCTTCGCCAGGCCAGTGCTCCAGATGGCCGGACGTCCGCAAGATCGCGTACAACAACGAGGTGCCCGAGCGCGGGGCCCCGATGATGAACACGGGTCGATCCAGCTTCCGACCGGCGACCAGGTACGGGAGGTGAGATGCCTGTCGCAGCCGCAGCTTGGCGCGCCCCAGGCGGTCGCGAACGCCGGGCGTGAAGTTCGTCCTCAGGCCGCGGCGCAAGGCCCGCTTGTCGATGGTCACCGGTCCATCCTAAGAGTCCGCTGATGGACGCTTCTTGCGACGGAAGCCTCGCCTCCGGATCCGCTCCCACACGTATCGCTCCTCGGGATCGAGTCCGAAGAGCTTCAGAGCGGCGAAGTAAACCACCCCGGCGACGGCGATGCCCGCCGCTTCGAGCGGCATGGAATCTCCCGGGATGAGGCGCCACGCCAGCAGGATCACGGCCCCGAGGGCCGTGGCCGCGATGGGCTTCAGGACCGATCGGCCGAACGGCTGCACCCCCACCAATATCTTCGCTTCGATCACGCGCGCGGTATTGAGAATAGAAGTCACCACCGCGTCCACGACGGCCATCCCTAAGACACCGTATCGGGGCACGAAGATGATGCCTCCCGCGATGTAGAGGATCACCCCGACCAGGGAGTTGACGAAGTTGACGCCGGGTCGCCCCGTCATCGACAGGACGTAGCCGGTCGGGCCCGTGCCGGTATAGAAGAAGTTTCCCACCGCCAGCACCGCGACGATCGGGGCCGCCTTGGCGGCATCGCTGCCGCCGAACAATTGCACGAAGAGGTCCGGTTCGAGGATGAGCGCGGCGTACACCGGGAACGAGAAGGTCACCACCCATCGTGTGATCGTCTGGTAGAGCGATTGGAGGCGGTCGATGGCTCCGCGATCGTGAAGGTCGGATACGACCGGCGCCCAGATGTTGACGATGCCCGAGAGGAATACCCCTCCAGGTCCCTGCAGGGCCAGCGCGACGGCGAAGAGACCCACTGCGGCGTCGGAGGCCTCGATGCCGAGGATGATCACGCCGAGCCCCAGAGACTGCACCCCGAGAAGCGAGGAGCCGCCCTGGGGTAGAGCGAAGCGGATCATGGGACCTGGCGAGCTGCGAGGGGCCGCGCTTCGCTCCTCTTGCGTCAAGATCCGTCGCCACGCAAACACCCCCGCGATGGAGCCCACGGCCATGCTCGCCGCAAGTGACCCGACTGCGCCGGCGACGGACGCGCCGACGGCGAGCAGGCCGACGCCGATCGCGAATCGTGCAGCCGGCTGGATGATGTTTCCCACTACTACCGACGGCACCATCGTCTTGTAGGCCTGGGTGCAGTAACGCAGGACCTGCATCAAACCGAACAGCGGCACGTATGCCGCTCCAACTCGGAACAGATCCGCCAGCTCCGCCTGTTCGGCGGCAGGTGCGCCGGCCTTGAAAACGCCGGCCAGGAGATCGGCGCCCACGATGATGCCCGCCATCACGACCAGAGACGCGACACCCGTTCCGGCAAACGACACTCGCGCTGCCCCGCGCACGGCAGGCGCGTCCTTGCGTACGCGCGCCAGAGTGATGAACCGCATGGCGGCGTAGTTGAAGCCCGCGAGGCCTAACTGTCCGGCGATCGTGAGGACCTGAGCCACCTGCCGGTAAAGACCGAAGCCCGCTGCTTCGAGGACGCGAAAGGCGATCGCATTGAAGAAAAAGGCTGCGCTCCGTGCGGTGATCTGACCAACGATCTGTACGGCGCCGCCCTTGGCGACGGTGCCGACATCGGTGGCAGCCTGCTTCGAGAGTGTGTGTTCGTCCTTGAGCGGGTCCCCCGTACCGGTCAAGACCCGTCGACCGCCGCCGGCCGCTTCCAGGGAAGCAGCGATCCCCGGAAGGACCCCACGCCGGCCATGGCGATACCCAACAGCAAGGAGATGGTCAGCGTGTAGATCGGTTCCACATAGAGACTGAGGATCACCGCGTGAGCCGCCGCGATGATCACGGATGCCGTAACGAGAGAGCTGAAGAGGCCCTCATCATCGCACTCGCGTCGAGAGCGCGCCCGCGAGTGCAGTATGGCGATCGCGTACAGAACGATGATCGCCAAAGCTCCCGGGATGCCCGTCCGGAACGCGTAGTTGAGATAGGTGGAGTGGGTGCCGGCGTTCGGTATGTACTGAGTGCCGACGTGCGAGGTTCCCGTATCGGAACGAGGCCTCTCGGTCCCGTATCCGAGGACGATATGGATGCCCTGCACGACCGAATCGACCGTCTCCGTGTAGACGTTCTGCCTCGTCGTCACGCTGCCTTCAGCACCCGCGCGGGCGTTCAGCGGATCGGAGTTGTACCTGAAGACGAAGACACCCGTCAGGACCAGTGCTCCGGCGAGGAACGCCGCCGCCACTCCCATCCTCGCCCTCCGATCCATCACGCCGTCGACCAGTAGGTAGATCGCTCCGATCAGGATGGCCACCCACGACCCACGGGCGAGCGAGAAGGCGGCGCCGAAAAGGCACGAGGCGACCGCGAGCACCCCGAACCACTTCGACCGGTCGCGGCGCCGCCACGCGAAGAAGAAGCCCAGCGGGAACAACGCGGCAGAGACACCCGCGTAGGTCAACGCATTACGGGGGAACGAGCGAAGCCGAGGGACGCCCTCCCCCGGCGCCAGCCCCACGTTGTCGTAGATGAGTTCGATGTCGAGGGGCGCCAGCTGTTCCTCGAAGTCCCGGGCAGAACCGTCGAAACGAACGACCAGGTCGGTGTCGAACGCCTTGAACCCGGGCCGGAAGACCTCGAAGGCAGGCAGCTCCGGCGTTTCACGAGCCAGAGCTTCGAGCCTCTTTCTGAACGCCGGCGCTCCGCCTTCCTGGGCACGGGCGTACTTGATCATGCCGATGTTGTTGGGAAACGCATCCAGTCCGTACGCGGCTTCTGCGCGCGTCGCGACGCTCGTGTCCTGCAGCGCCTGGATGTTGATCCCCACCCACTGCGCAAGTACCGCCACCGACAAGAGGATGACGAATCCGAGCAATCCCCACACGATCGTCATCCGATCCCGGATCGAGGCCATCGAGTCCACCACTGCGAGCATCGTGGCGCTCGATACGACCTGGATCCCAAAGAGAAGCAGGAACCTCTTCAGGTCGAAACTCGAGACGACCAGCACTCCCAGCGCCGTCCAGGCGGCGAGGGCCGCAGGCAACCAGATCCACCGCCCCCCGCCCGGGAGACGACGCTCCTTCAGCAGCCCCAGCGCCCAGCGGATCGAGACGGCGGTCCATGCCGCAAGCAACGCCAGCGGCACCATGTTGACGAGCCATGCGAAGAGCGACATGTAGAGCGGCGACACGAACGCATGCGGAAGAGGTAGGACGAGCGCCACGCCGACCGCCGCCGCAACGAATAGCCACATCGCGACGATGCCGAAGTCCAGAGCCCAGCATGCGATGCCGGCGATCAGCGCGAGGAGCGACAGCCCCAACACGAGCGATCGCAAGGTGGACGATCTGAACTTCCCCTCTTGCGAGGAACCCTTCTCCACGGCCATGCGGTCGAGGACGGACCTCAGGTTCACGCCTGGGCCGGGCGGCGCCCGCTTTCCCGCGCCGGTCGCCGGGTGAAGAACCACAACGCCGCGCCGGCCAGTGCGGCGACCACCGCGGACGCCCATGCGACCGGGGTCGAGAACGGCGAGCGCACCACGGCGAGGACTATCACTCCGGCCAGCGCGAGGAGAGCCATCGACAGCACCGGGGCCAGCGCCAGCGCTTCCGGGAACTCGGCATCGGGCAGCACCCCGCGCAGGGCGATGACACCGGGCACCAGGAGCAAGGCCAGGGCAACAAGGACGAGCAGGATGTGGAGCGGTCCGGGATCGTCAGGAGGGGTATCGGGCGCTCCGGCCACCGGTTCGCCATCCAACGTCGTTACCTCGCCTTCGTGTACCACCCAGACCTGGCCCTCACCCGCCTCGGTCGCCTGTCTCTCACGTGTGGCGATCTCGGCGTTGGCTCCGCTGGCGTTGAACGCGCTCGCGATCACGACCACGGGCTCCTCGCCGCTGGCCTCGATGGCGCGATCGCTCTCGTCCAGCAGCGCGGGTGAAAGATCATCGTAGGTCTCCTCACCGCGAGTCGTCGGCTCGTCGCCCAGGAGGCCCTCCAGCGACCCGAGATAGAGGTATGCCTGATCGATCTGCTCGCGGGGCAACCCGTAGCGCGAGGTGTTCCCCGAAAGTTTCGTGTGTCCCCAGATCTGGAAGCTGGCGTCCTCGTCATCGATCACGAATACAACAGGTGTGTCACGAGAGACGTTCTCGTCGAGAGCCCCCCGTAGCGCGTCCAGGTCCGCGCGTGTCTGAGGAGCGAGCCACCCCTTATTCGGATCGTTCCATCCCTGGACACTGAAGCCGTCGGCGAGGTTGGTTGCAAAGATGAAGCCCACGGCAAGCGTTACGACGGCCGCGCCCACAGCGAACATTGTCTGACCCGCTCGGTCCAAGAAGAAGCGGATCAGGAAGTAGCCACCCAGACCGACGAGCAGGACCCATGCCAGGGTCGTGTTGAAGAAGCGGTAGTAGGGGTAGGCGAACCCGGCGAGGAACCCGAAGGCTCCCGCGAGGGGGGCGAGCCACACGATCGACAAGCGGCTGAGGTCGTCCTCCACCCAGCGACGGCCCGTCGCAAGCACACCTACGATCCCGATAAGGAACAGTGGTCCGTTGAGCGCCGGCCTCATCGCATCGAGCCACAGGACCATGCGATCGACGAAGAAGCTGGACCCGTAGGGCGGTGGTAGCGCAGCCTCGCCCAACGAGGCAGGCGTCCCCCACAGCCCGATCTGCCAGATCAACACCGTGACCACGGCCGCCGCGAACGCGGTCAACAGCATCGGCCCGTCATCTCGAAGGACGGAGCGAAGATCGAAGCGCCGGAACAACAAGCGCGCCACAGCCATGGCACCCAGGATGAGACAGAAGATCACGAGCGTCGTGGGATGGGTGAATCCTGCGAGCAGCAAGAAGATGAAAAGCGCTATCCGCGGGCCCCATGCATCGCGCGCGGGTCCGATGAACCAGATCGCCGCTGCAAGGAACATCAAGCAAAGGATGTTGTCGAGATACCCCACGAAAGGTGGAGTCAGGTACAGGCTTGCGGCACCGATCGCGACGACATGGAAGATCAGCGGATCCTTTCGTTGCCTGTACGCGTAGCCGCCCAGGAGCAATGCGGTTGCGACGGGCACAATGACCATCAGGAACGCGGTGACCTTCAGCGACGAGAAGCCGGCCGCCTCGCGCAAATACCCTCCGAGGACGGGGGCCGCCACGCGATAGCCCCCGGCGAACATGTCGAACGCTCCCTGGACGTCGAGCAACGTTCCCGGATCCTCCGACACGAGGGCTTCCGTGCGCCACGTGTAGTAGGCCGGGTCCTTGGTGGAAGCCACCCGGTCGGGGTTCGTGATGAAGGTCGAGCCGAACACGGCGAGAAGGAGCAACGCCGTCGCCAGATAGGCCAGTGGGTGCCCCAGGATCCGGTCCACGGCTCCGGACCTGCGAGGGCTCGGCCGCTCGGGAGCGGGCTGGTTGGGGGTCGTCTGGGTCATAGGCGGGGGCATCCTAGTCCGTGGTGGAGGGCTCGGCACCCGGGCAGCTCATCGTCGGGAGCGAAGCGGACGGGATGGCCATGGCGAACAGCCGGTCCTCGGGTTCGAACCGTCCGGCCCCCAGGACGTCCTCGTCGGGGCGGATCGAATTGTCGGCCAGGGTGTAGCCGCCGATGTAGCGGGCCACCTCTTCGATCGAGACGTCGAGCTCGTCCATGACGTCCTCGTCCACGAAGAGCTCGGTCGGCCAGGCGGCGAGCGCGATGTCGCCCCCAAACTCTTCGTTGATGTCCGCCTCGAGCTCGTTCGGGTCGATCCCGTAACCGTCAACAGCGTCCGCGTCCGGTTGCTGACCGTGATCCGCCGTCACCGTAAGAACGTAGTTACCGCGGCCCACGTCGGAGTTGAGGAACGAGACCAGCTCGCCCAGCTGCTCGTCCGAAGCGATCACGGAATCGTGCACCTCTTCCGACGCCATGTTGTAGTAGTGACCGATCCTGTCGATCTGCTTGAAGTTGGTGAACATCAGGTCGGTGACGCCATCGCGCCCGTAACCCTCGTCCCGCATCAGTTTGATCATCGCGCGCCCGTGATAGGCGATGAACGCGGGGGTTTCCTCCGTGCGCTCGGGATCATCCAGCCGAACGTTCTCCCGCCACGTGTCGTCGACCTCTCCATCTGCGGCATCGAGCTCTGCGATGTCGGCATCGAGTCCCCTGGTCTCGGGCAGAGACGGAGGCAAGCGGTAATGGTCCGGGTTCGTGATCCACTCGTTCGATTCGATGTCGAGCCAGACCGCGTCATCCTTGTCGCCGCCCGGCTTCTCGGCGCCCTTGCCGATCATCCCGAGATGCCACGGCTCGTAGCCGACCATCCCGATGAGAACGCGGTTCCCATTCTGCTCGTCCCACCGTTCGGCCAGCGCTTCGACGTTGATGAACCGGGACGATTCTCCTTTGAGGAAGGAGTCGACGATCACTCCCTCTTCGTCCCGCTGAGGAACACCCGTTATCCCGTGCGTCGAAGGAAACACTCCCGTGCCCAACGTCGTGTGAACCGAGGGAGTGACGGAAGGGGATGACCCGACGGTCGCGTCGACGTAGGACACGCCCTTCTCCATGAGGCGCCGCAGGTGAGGCCAATCATCGGGCCACTGCTCGAGCGTGTTCCACCCGCCTCCATCCCAGACGACCGTGACGATCAGCCTGGGGGGATCGGCGGTCAACGTCGCCTTGTTCAGCGAAGCAACCTCGCGCAGTGGCCGGCCGTCGGTGGCGACGTTCCCGCGCAACATGGCCGCGTAGGTGGGGGCGATGTCCGCCGTCGTCACGGGACGATCGACATCCCCGAGCGAGGGCGCGATGCCGGGTGCATAAACCACGAGAGGCACCCTCTGGAGGTAGGGCCAAGGACCCGAATGGCTCCAACCACCGGCCCCCGAGGCCATGTAGGCGGGCTGTCGTGGGAGCAGGGAGATCTGCCCGGAACGACCCTCGTAGAACCCCCGCTGGGTTCGCTCGAGCCACGGACGCGGGATCCCGCACGCCTGAGATCGGAATGACGGGACCGGGCCCCCATCGCCGCGCAGCCACCCGGGCAGCAACACCGCCGCCGCCGCGAGCGCGACCACGAGCACCGCGACACCGGCGATGCGCGCCCGGGACGGGTTCCTCACGCTCGCAACGCCGGCTTCACGAGAGCTCAGCCGTGCGACGAAACGGTTCGCGCGCTGTCCACCGCCGGCGCCAGCAGCCCGGCCTTCCGATACCACGCGCCGATGGCCGCAAGTCCGATCAGAAAAACGACGCCGCCACCCGCGATCAGCGGTCCATCGATGTTGCCGCTTCCGGCGACCTTCAATGCCCCGGCGGCGAGAACCCAAGCAAGGTTGTAGGCGATGTCGTAAAGCGAGAACGCTCGTCCCCGGAAATCGTCGCCGAGAGCCTGCTGCACCATCGTGTCGAGCGAGATCTTCGCGAGGAAGAACCCGAACCCCAGACAGAAGGTCAGCGCCGCCAGCGTGAAGCCCTTCTCGAACCATCCGAAGACGGTCACGCCGGCCCCCGCGACGGCCGATGCAGCGAGCACCAGATGCGCGGTGGTTCTCATGCGTTCCAGGAGCCGGTGAGCCAGGATGAAGCCGAGCACGGCTCCGACGGCACCAGCTCCGCCCGTCAGGGCCGCCAGCACCAGATCGTCGTCGCCGAGCAGTTCCCGGGCAACCAGTCCGACGGCGGCGAGTGTGAAGCTCCACAGCAGACGAAGCCAGAAATAGGTTGCTATCGACGCCCCGGCCTTCGGCCGGCGACCCACCTCGCGGAGTCCATCGATGATGTTGCCGACGACGCGCGCGAGCTCACGGCCGAAAGTCGTTTCGGGTCGCGGCTCGCCGACCCTGCGCAAGGTCCACGCGAAGGCCGCCCCCACTGCATAGACCAGCGCGCCGGCGATGACGATGATGCCGGAATCGAGTACGGCCTTTCCCACCAACGCGACGCCGGTGCCGCCGAGTTGAAAGAGGGCACCGCCCAGTTGGGACACTGCGTTGCCTTCGTGCAACGTGTCGTCCTCGAGCGTTTCCGGCATGGCAGCAGCCTTGGTTGCAAGCACGACGCGCGTGCCCATGAGCGTCAGCAGGAAAGCCAGAAACAGCGGCGCCTCACCGATGTCTGTAACGCCGACGACCCCGATGAGCAGAAGCACGACGAAGCGCAGCGCGTTCACGAAGATCAGCAGGCGGCGTCGATCCCAGCGGTCGATGACCACGCCCAGGAACGGACTGAGGATCGTGTAGGGGATGAAGATGTAGAGGGCGATCCGCAGGATGTCCTCGGGATCCTTGGCCCCCTCGAGGTCGAATCCCTTCTGACCGCCGAACGCGATGACGGCGGCCAGCGCGCCCTGCACCAGACCGTCCGCCGCCTGCGCAGAGAACTGCACGCCCATCAACTTCCCGAAGTCGGGTCGCTTGACGAGAAGGTTCAGGCCGCGCTTGATCATGTCCATAGCGGCTCGACCCTACCCCCCGGCCTCATCGTCGAGGCGTCCCTCCGGGTATTCGCCCTCGCCGAACGCCTCGATCCTCTCGGGCGTCAGGGACGAGAGGTAGTCGGTCGAGAAGACCCCTGCGAAGACGGTCTCCTCCAACCGGGCTTCCGGCACACGGTCCGCGCCGGGTTGCCCTTCGGGGACGTTGTCCCCGATCGTGTAAGTGCCGAGGAAGGAGGCGATCTCATCGATGTCGATGCCTTCCTCTTCGACGACCTCGAGATCCACGTACACGTCCACAGGCGTCACCTTCGTGACGACCTCCTCGCCAAAGCGCTCCTTGATGTCGGCCCCGAGCTCCGCCGAGTTGATGCGCCACCCTCCCGTCACCTCGGGGACAGGCTGCTGTCCGTGGTCGGCACTGATCATCATGAGGTAGTTGCCGCGCCCAACCTTCCGGTCCAGTTCCTTTCGGAAACGCGCGATCTGTGTATCTACCTCGGCGATGACGTCCTCTTCCTCGGGCGCGATCATGTTCCAGATGTGACCGGCATAGTCGGGCATCTTCATCTCGACCCAGAACATGTCGGTGATCGCATCGCGGCCCCAGTCCTCGTTCCGGAGGACATCGACGACGGCGTCTCCCGTGAAGCGAGCGAAGGCGGGCGTGCCTGGCCTCACGCTGGCCAGCTTCGCGTGATCGGGATCCTCTGGGTCCGTCGCATCCTGGATCGATTCGAGATCGTTCCCGAGCCACAGCCCATCGTCCTCGCCGTCGCGTTCGTCGAGCTGTCGCTCGTACCTCTCGAGGGTAGCGAGGTCCGTTTCCCGCAGGTAGGACGGCAGCGTGTAGTAGTCCTCGTTGATGAACCACTCGAACTCGTCCTTCTCCCACAGCACCGCTATGTCTTTGTCGCCGCCCTCGCGCTGAGCACCGTGCCCGATCATCCCGAGGTGCCAGCCTTCGTACGAGACCGTCGCAACGATTGGGCGGTTCCCGTTCTGTTCGTCCCAGAGCTCAGCCTGCGCCGGTTCCTCCATGTAGCGCGGGTCCGCATTCTCCAACCACGTGTCGATCGTCGGATCGCCCTCGCGCCCCACGCCCTCCGGGTCACGCATCTGGTTCCCCGGGAACCCATGCTCGAGCGGATAGTGGCCCGTACCGAAGGTCGCGTGCAGCGCGCCGGTGATCGAGGGGGCCGAACCGATGTTGGCATTCATGTAGACGGTCCCCTCGTCGCGAAGCGTCCCGATGGTGGGCCAGGCCCGAGGGTGTTCCTCGAGAGCGTTCCACCCGCCGCCGTCGATGACCACGTTGAAGATCACCTTTGGGTTCCGGTTGCCCCTGGTCGAGCTCAGAACCTCTTCGAGGGGATCCCCCGCCCCCTCGAGTGGCTTCGCGCCCAGCATCTCCGCGTAGGTCGGAGCGATGGACGCGATGTCGACGGGACGGTCCACGCTGAGCCCGGGGTCGATCAGGCCGGGCGCCCAGAAAATGATGGGCACGTGCACGAGGTAGCGCCACGGGTTCGGGTGCGAGCTCCCCGGCTGGAAGTCGGGAGTGCCCAAGACGGTGAGATCGGGTTGTCCGTACAGATAGTTGTTGGGCTTCGGCACGAGCATGATCTCCCCCGACCTGTCCGGCACGTGCCCACGATGTAGCAACCCCATGACGGGGGCGCCGATGCTCTCGGCCATCTCGTCCTGGCTTGGAGCATCGTCGGGGGCACCGGTCGGCGGTTGAAGCAGGAACACCGCCACGAGCGCGATCGCAACGGCGACTGCGGCCGCGACCCAAACGCGCCAGGACAAGATTCAACCTCCGAAGGGGATAACAGGGGGGACGCGGGCACCCTAATACAGGTACGGAACGGCGGGCTCCGGCACATCCGCGATGTCCTGCGCCTGGACGTAGAAGCCCGCCTCATCTCTCGCCACGCGCCCCTGCACCTCCAGCCAGTCGTTCTCCTGCGGTGCGAACGAGGCTGAAGGACCTATCCGGACCGAGAAGGGAAGCGCATCCGCGGCGCAGCAAGAGACGTAGAACCGCGTGAGGTCGAAGCCGCCCCCCGGTGCGCCCGCGGCCTGCGTCACGAAGCCCGTCAAGCGGACCGGTGTCCCTTCGACGATGCCGGCTCGAGCCGCGTACTCCTCCGACTCGTTCGCGTACTGGATCTCGGCGAACGAGATGTCGCCGCCCGGATCCGGCGCCGCGGGCGCGAAGGCTCCGACCTCCCCTCCTCCCGCCGATGACAGCTTCCTCGACGCGGCCAGCGCTCCAAGCTCGGCGGAGGGAATCATCAGCACGCCGACGATCGGGAGGAGGAGCGTAGCGACGGTCGCCAGGTCGGCGCGGGTCGGCCGACGAGGCTCCGCCCGCGTTCGCAACGTCACGACATGAGCGATGGCCGCTCCGCCAAGAGCGAGCGCCCCGAACGTGATTACCCAGTAGGTGCGGGGGCCCAGGTAGCGCGTCATATCCCCGCTGATGCGGAGATACGCAAAGAAGATCGCCCAGGCGGCGAGTAAAGCCGCGCGCAGAACTCGCACCGCATCCACGTTCATCGCATCAGCACCTCGAACCACAGCGAGCCGGCGAGAACGATGGGCGCGGCCACCACCACCAGCCTCACGACGAAGCGCCGGCGAAATGTCGCCCCGTAGAGGAACGCCAGCTTGGCGTCGACCACCGGCCCGAACACCAGGAAGGCGAGTTGCGAGCCGATCGGGAACTGAACGAATGACACCGCAACGAACGCGTCCGCTTCTGAGCACAGCGACAGCAGGAAGGCGAGCGCCATCAATGCCAGCGCTCCAAGAATAGGTGTGCGCGCCACGCCGGATAAGAGCGTCTGGGGGACAACGGACTGTAGAGCCGCCGCCAGCGCGCTCCCTATGACTACGAACTTTCCCATGAAGAAGAAATCGGCGGCCAGGTGATCGGTGAACGCTCTCGTTCTGTCGCCCGGTGATGTAGGAGTCGGGGGCGCATGTTCGTCATCAGGTCGCGCCCTGAGGATGTCGCGGGCCCCCTCTCCACCGATCGCCCATCCAGCCACCATCGCCAGCAACAGTCCGAGTCCAGCGCGACCGAGCACCATCTGGACAGCGATACCGCGACCCTGGTATGCGATCCACGTCGATGCGAGCACGATCGGATTCATGATCGGGGATGCAATCATGAATGCCAGTCCCGCCGCGGGATGCATCCCCCGCGAGATCAACCTTCGAGCAACCGGCACGGAGCCGCACTCGCACACCGGGAACGCCAGCCCCCCGAGCGCAGCTCCGGGAACCTGCAACGGAAGTGGGAGGCGCGCGAGGCGTTCGAACGCACGGTTCGGGACGAACACCTCGATGCCCGCCGAAACGATCGCTCCAACCAGCACGAAGGGGAGCGCCTCGACAACGATCGAGGTGAAGATCAGAACGAACGTTTCTGCGAGCGCGGAGCTCCCGATCCCTGCGAGCCTGGTCGCTGCGACCAAGGCGGCGGCGATGACCACCATCCCGCCGAGAAGGAGGTTGCCGGCCGGCCTGCGAAGCATCACGGTGGGGCTACTGCTGGCCATCGGATACACGGTAGCGTGACCGGATGGCCGGCCGTTCTCGCCTCGTCGCGCTTCTGGCGGTCGCCTCGCTGCTGGCGGTTCCCGCCCTCGTAC